>JAPKDN010000797.1 GCA_028822575.1 Alphaproteobacteria bacterium
ATGACGGCGAGGTCATTGTTGGCGGACAATCAGCGAAAGGTCTCTCGGAGCGCGAACGCACCCGGTTGCGCCGCGACACCCTTGGTTTCGTCTATCAGTTCCACCACTTATTGCCGGAGTTCTCGGCGCTAGAAAACATCGTCCTGCCGCAACTCATCGCGGGGCAGAAACGCCGGGCCGCACAAACTCGCGCGATGGATTTACTCCGCAGCCTCGGCGTTGAGCATCGTGCGTCCCATCGTCCGGCGCGCCTATCCGGTGGTGAGCAACAAAGGGTTGCGATTGCCCGAGCCTTGGCCAATCAGCCCGCCGTTCTCCTGGCGGATGAACCGACCGGCAATCTCGACGCCAAGACCGCCGACCAGGTTTTTGCGCAGCTACGCGGCCTTGTCGCCGAGGTTGGCCTGGCAGCCATCATCGCGACGCATAATGAACCGCTGGCTGCACGGATGGACCGGATTGTCCGCTTGGTCGACGGCGTCCTCGTTCAGGATTAATCCACAGGAATCTCGTGGCGCGAGCCCTCAAATGGGCTGACAGCGGGATCACGCTGTGAAATCGTTAGGTCGATGGGCCACGCGACGTTTGTTCACCTCCACGTACACACGGCGTACTCGCTTTCGGAAGGCGCGCTGCGACTCGCGGCGCTGACCGAACTCTGCCAACGCTTTAAGATGCCCGCCGTCGCAATGACGGACACAGGCAACTTGTTCGGGGCGCTCGAATTCTCCTTGGCCTGCGCCAAAGCTGGCGTCCAGCCCATAATCGGAACGTCGCTCGCGGTCGACTTCACCGTTGACGCGAGAGACTCACGTCGGCAGGAACCCCGTCGCCTGGTGTTATTGGCGCAGAATGAAGCTGGCTATCAAAACCTCCTCAAGCTCTCGTCTTTGTCGTTTCTCGAGACCCCATCCGGCGAGAGTCCACAGGTCGATAGTGCGGTGCTGACCCAGCATGCCGAAGGCCTGATTGCGCTTACCGGCGGGCCGGAGGGGCCGCTCGGGTCATTGCTAGACGCAGGACAGATCGATGCTGCTGAGAACATCCTGAGTCGGCTTGTCGATGCGTTTCCGGATCGAGTTTACGCAGAGGTGCAACGCCACGGTTTGGGCCGCGAGCATAAGATCGAGGCGGCCCTCGTTGAGCTGGCCTACAAACACAACGTGCCCCTCGTCGCGACGAACGAGGCCTATTTCGCCGATGCTGGCATGTTCGAAGCCCACGATGCGCTTCTTTGCGTCGCCGGTGGGACCTACGTCAATCAAGGCGATCGCCGCCAATTGACGCCCGAGCATCGCTTTAAATCTCCAGACGAAATGGCGATGCTGTTCAAGGATTTGCCCGAGGCGATCAAGAACACGCTCGTCATTGCGCGTCGCTGTGCTGTCATGTCGCCAACGCGTGACCCCATCTTGCCCGCCTTTTCCGGTGAGGGGGACGAAGCAGAAATCCTAAGGGCGCAGGCGAATGCAGGGCTAACTAATCGGCTTGAGCAAGCGGTTTATACCGCGACCATGCCCGCCGCCGAACGCGAGCAACACGCCGCGCGATACCGAGAAAGACTATATTTCGAGCTCTCCGTCATCATCGATATGGGGTTCGCGGGCTACTTCTTGATCGTCGCCGACTTTATTTTGTGGGCCAAAGAGCAGGGCATTCCCGTGGGACCCGGGCGTGGCTCCGGTGCAGGTTCCGTAGCCGCATGGTCGCTGACTATTACCGACCTTGATCCACTTCGGTTTGGTTTGATCTTCGAGCGGTTCCTCAATCCTGACCGTATCTCGATGCCGGATTTTGACATCGATTTTTGCCAAGATCGCCGTGACGAGGTGATCGAATACGTCCAAGACAAGTACGGTCGAGATCGCGTCGCGCAAATCATTACATTTGGAACATTGCAGGCGCGCGCGGCTCTCCGCGACGTGGGGCGGGTGCTGCAGTTGCCCTACGGTTTGGTCGATCGAATCTGTAAAATGGTGCCAAACAACCCGGCGAATCCAGTTACACTCAGCGAGGCGATCGATAACGAGCCGCGCTTACAGCACATGCGCATCAACGAAGACGGCGTCGATAAACTCCTCGATATCGCAGTCAAACTTGAGGGTCTCTACCGGCACGCCTCGACCCACGCGGCCGGTGTGGTGATTGGAGACCGCCCGCTCGATGAATTGGTCCCGCTCTACCGCGAC
>JAPKDN010000798.1 GCA_028822575.1 Alphaproteobacteria bacterium
TAGCGCTCTAAATAGGTGCGTTGGAACTCTCGCCGATCATGGTGGTCCTGATGCTCCTGGCGTTCTACGCGGTCTTGGGTTGTGTCGTCGAGGGGAAGTCCAGCATCGTTATGACGATGCCGCTTATCATCGCCGCCAGCTTCGACAAGTTCCTGTTCGGGGTGTTCCATGGTGATCGTGGTCGAGATGACCCAGATCGCACCGCCGGTGGGCTTTAATCTTTTCGTTTTTCAAGGCATGCCCGGAGGGTCGGTGGCCGCATATCCAGGGCGACATTACCGTTGTTCCTGATCATGGTGGGGTTGGCCACACTGATCACCTTCGTACAGTCGGTGGTCACTTATCTGCCTAGTATCGTCAAATTTAAGGGGATAGGGCGTTAGAATTCTCCAAGCACCCGTCCATAGCCCTGGAATTTGTCCTTGATCCCCATGGTTCTGAGGCCGTGCCAATAGCTGACCGAGTTGATCGAGATTACCGGCTTGCCGCGTTTTTTTTCCTCCGTCTCCGCTTGGCGCATGAAGTGAAGATTGGTACCGAATTGCACGATCGCGTCCACGTCGGGGCCGTCGATCTCATCAAGTGCAGTGGAGAGTTGGTCAGCCGTGACGTCGGCGATGGCGACGGGGCCAGAGCATTTTAGGCCGATGAAGTTCACCACCTCATAGTCAAGATCGGCGAAGAACTGGCTGATATGGCGATCGGCGATGGGCATATAAGGCGAGAGGATGGCGATCCGCTTGGCCCCAAGTTTTTCCAGTGCGGCCGCCACTGCAAAAGAGCCGCCGGTTACCGGGACGCCGGTGTGTTCTTCGAGCATCTCGCGCCGCTTCATTGAGGCCTCGTAGCCGTCCCAGACAATCAGCGATGACATGCCGACGATCAGCAGGCCCGGCGCCGAAGTCATCACCCGGTCGACGGCGGCCACCAGATCGGTCTCGCTTAGACGGACCATTTTGTCGAAATCCTCGTCCGATGCGATCTTCATGTTGGGGATGCCGATACGCGCGACATGATTGGTGATGCCGTCGGTGCGCAGATCATCAAAATCTGGTTGAACGATGGTGTTGGTCGACGGCACCACGGTGCCGATCTTTAGTTTCCAACCACGTTGGTCGGGCATTGGATATCTTCCTTCTAAATCGTCGCCTAGAGCCGGCTAATCAAGTCTGGTTTTTTTTTCAAGATTTCCTCGCAAAACCTGAGGGCGTCCGCTTCCGACTTATCTCGCGAGGCGTATTCCCTGCGTCCGTGGGATCCGGCCATTTGCTTACCATCCACCCAGATCGACCAGGGGTGGTGCACTGCCTTGCCATTCGCCCAATATTCCACAAACACCTCGATCATCGCTGCCCCGTGAATTGCTAAGCGAACAGTATCGCCGCTAGCCCGCGCGCCTAGCAAGTGATCAAGGACGGATTGTGCCAGGGTGACGTAAAAAGATGCTTGCGAACAAGAAAGCACAATCATGAATAATGACGTCATCGCCACCTGCGCCGTCATAGGCTCCACCGACATCGCCGGGATGCACCCTGACCTGCCGATCACGCCGGAACAGATCGCCAACGCGGCCCTTGAGGCGCGGGAGGCCGGTGTCGCTTTCGGGTATATCCATGTCCGTGACCCCGAGACTGGGTAGCCGCGATGTAGAACTGTACTGTGAAGTCGTTGCGAGGTTTCGAGCTCGGGTGTGATCATCAACCTGACTTCCGGGATGGGCGATGATTTGATCTTCAATGCCAATTACCCGGCCAAGTATGATCCGGGTACCAATATGGTCGACGGTCTGGTTCGACTTGCCCATGTTGAGGCGTTGATGCCGGATATCTGTACCTTGGATGGCTGCTCGATGAGTTTCGGCGAGGATAACTCGATGGTGATTAACACCCCGTATGTTCTGTGTATCATGCCCAAGAGGGTTCGAGAGCTTGGCATCAAACCTGAAATGGAAGTGTTTGATATCGGCAATCTATGGTTCGCCAAGACGATATACGACGAAGGGTTGGTCGCCGATCTGACGATGTATCCGATTTGCCTCGGCATTCCGTACGGTGCGCTGGCTGATACCGCGTTTATGAAGGTGATGGTCGACGGAGTTACCGCAGGTGCGGTCTGATGAGGCTTTGGGATCAGTCGCATGCAGGTGCCAATGGTGGCTCGGGGTCCTGCTTGGCGGTCATGTCCAG
>JAPKDN010000799.1 GCA_028822575.1 Alphaproteobacteria bacterium
CTGAATGGCAAGGTGATCCGGATTGGCCATCTGGGGGATCTGAACGAGCCGATGCTGCTGGGCGCCCTGGCAACGGTGGAGCTGCATCTGCAACGTCAAGGTGTCCCTCACGGCAAGGGCGGCGTCGCGGCAGCCGTGGCTTACCTGGCCGATAACTGAGGGGATCATCCGCCGTTATGCGGACTAAACCGGTGTCGTTCACCGTCATCCGTAAGTCCAGAAATTTGTCATCTAAAAAAAGCTGGGACCGACGCCTGAAGAAGGTCAACGTGACGGTTAATAAAGTACCATAAGCTAGTTCTATCGGCTGGGCGCCATCCGTCGCGCCGACCAATTTCAGGCTTGTCATCCCATCTTCCGATGGGATGACAAGCGCGGTTGGGACCGGCATGATCAATCGTCGTAACTGTATTTCCATGCCATTCACTCGGCTAATCCCATGATAAATCACCCCAGCCTGCAGGAATTCTTCGATAGCCCCGGCGCCCTCGCCGCCGACCTCAATATGAGTGCCTCGGCGTCGGAGCCCCTGAGCCAGGATGAACTTTTGGCTCTGGAGCCGGACGCGGCGGAGCGTTTCAACAAAACAACGCTGACCTATCCAACACGCCATGCTGAGCTGGAACTGCTAGATGGGATCACCAAGCGCTACCAATCCGTCACGCCAGACGGCCTGCTGCCGACCAGCGGTGTCGACGAGTCCTTGGGGGTCCTGTTTCTGTCTCTGGTCGAACCAGGGGACCGAGTGGTGGTGCTTACTCCCTGCTATCCCCCGCATCTCATGTTGCCAACGTGGCGCGGCGCCGAGATTGAACGTTGGAAAGCCCGGGCCGAGAACGACTGGGCACCCGATCTGGACGAACTTCGGCGCCTGACGGAAAAACCGACCCGCCTGATTATCACGACCTTCCCGCAGAACCCAACAGGCTTCATGCCTAACGCGAATTTCAACGCCGAACTGCTGAACATCGTCGAGGCAAGCGGCGCGCTCCTGGTCGCCGATGAGATATATGCCGGCCTGCCCAGTGGTTCTGCAGACGGGCTCAGCAATCTCGCGGACCAGCATGACCGGGTGATCTCGCTGCACGGTCTTTCCAAAACGCTCGGATTACCAGGTCTCAGGCTCGGCTGGATGGCGGCGCGAGACCCAGCGCTGTTGGAGTCGATTCGCGATGTGCGGACACTATTCAACGCCTATGTCCCTGTTCCCATCGACTTCCTCGCCAATCTGGCGTTGCGCCACGAGGACGCGATCCTCGCCCGTAACACCGCGATCCTGGAGGCTGGCAAACAGGCCATGAACGCCTTCATGACCAGACACGGCAATCTTTTCGAATGGACGGAGCCCTGCGCCGGTGTGCTGTCGTTCCCGCGTTGGACTGGCCCCAGCGGCACCAGCGCTCTCAGCCAACGCCTTTTGCACGAAGCCAAGCTGGTATGCGTGCCCAGCCTGTGTTTCGATGCGGGTGATCAGCACTTCCGCGTTGGCCTCGCCAGACGCACTCTGCCGGAAGCGCTGGACCGGTTGGACACTTTCTTGGAAAGACTTTGACATGGCCGAGATCGAATATTTTTATGCCGCTCATTCCGCCTATGCCTATCTTGGTTCGGCCCGCTTGATGGAGATCGCAGCGACGGCGGGCCGGAGAATTGCTCATAAGCCCTATGACCTTCGCAGCGGCATAGCGGGCATTGGCTCGAAGACGATCGGCGAGCGCACAGCCGGGCATCTGGAATATTTCTTCGGACGCGAGGTTGAGCGCTGGTCCGAATTTCGGAACGCCCCGGTGCTGAAACGGCTTCCGACCCACCATCACAAATCCATCACACTGTCGAACACCATGCTGATCGCCGGCATTGTCCAAGGTTTGAATATCGACCGACTGGCTCATGCTATGCTGGAAAAGCACTGGCGCGACGACGTCGATCTAGCGGATACCGACACCCTTGCCTCGATCGCCAAGTCGGTCCATCTCGACCCGGATCCGCTATTCGCGACCAGTGGATCGAAAGAGGTCCTCGGTATCTACGAGGCCAACACCAAGGAGGCTATCGAGCGCTCAGTCTTCGGCTCGCCAACCTATGTGGTGGATGGCGATATGTTCTACGGCCAGGATCGTCTGGAAATGGTCGAACGGGCTCTGAGCAAGCCTTTCACAACACGCCTACCCGCTTAGA
>JAPKDN010000800.1 GCA_028822575.1 Alphaproteobacteria bacterium
GTCACGGACTAAGAACGTCCTGGCTTCCGGTATCAAGAACATCCTGGCTTTCGCCTTCATTGTGCCGACCTTCTATTATTTTGGTTGGTTCACCTATTGGGCTTTCACCGACGGATTACTGCCAACGGCGGAGACTTGGAAAACCGCGATGACCTACGCCAATCCCTTTGGGGAGGTGATGGGGCCAAGTCTGGCGGACAATTCCACGGGAGTTTTCTGGGGGGCCTTTACGCTCTTCGCCGCAACAACGGCCTCGATCATGTCAGGCTCGGTGATCGAGCGGATCCGCGTGGTGCCATTCGTTATCCTGGCGGTCGTCCTCGGCTCGTTCGCCTGGGTTGTTGCCGCGGCCTGGGGCTGGAGCGCCTCTGGATGGCTGGTTACCAAGTGGGGCTATCATGACTTCGGCGCCGCGGGCGTGGTTCACATGATCTCCGGGTTCTTCGCGCTTGGCATTTTGATCAACCTCGGACCGCGTATCGGAAAATTCAACGCCGATGGCACCGCCAACCATATCGGTGGTCACAACGTGCCGCTGACCTTAGTTGGCCTGATGCTGATCATCGTCGGGTTCTGGGGCTTCCTGATGGCCTGCGTGATCTATCCGGGTGAGTCCTGGTCTTGGTTGCCGACGGAATTCGCCACCATTTATGGCACGCCGGTTACTCTGTCAGCCCTGTCCTTCAACATCCTGATGGGCTTTGCGGGCGGTATTATCGGTGCTTGGATGGTTACACGGGATCCGTTTTGGATGATGTCCGGGGCGCTCGGCGGGATTATCTCGGTCGCCGCCGGTCTCGACCTCTGGTGGCCTCCGTTGGCCTTCGTGATTGCCTTCGCGGGCGGCGTCCTTATGCCCTACGCAGCGAGGTTCATCGAGAAGATGGGCATCGACGACGCGGTCGGAGCAGTGACGGTCCACGGGGTTCTCGGCGTCTGGGGGGTCATGGCGGTTGGCATATTCGCCACCGGTTATCCGGCGCTCCAGGGCGAGCCTGGTGTCGCCGTGACCAGCTTCATGGGACAACTCGTCGGCATGATCTGCATGGCTCTTGTCGGCTTCGTGCCGGGCTACCTGATTTCTCTGGTCATGAAGATGATGGGCGTGCTTCGGGTTGATCCGAAGGCCGAGATCGCGGGTCTTGACCCAACAAAGGTACCGGTGGCCGCATATCCCGAAGGGATTCCCGCATCCGCCGAGCCGGCCGAATAACGCATACAGGAAAGGAGACCTCCGATGGGAGCACCTTTTGATACAGGCACCTGGACCGGCGTCAAAGGCGCCTATTACGTGGCCTTGAATTCTCAGATGGAAGTGGTTTGGCTTCTGGTCTCGGTCGCGTGTTGTCTGGTCGCCCTTTGGGTCGGCTCGAAACACGAGACGGACGCTTATAAGAAACTGAACGACTGACGACTAGACACGCATGATGGATCGGCCGTTCCGGTTGGGGCGGCCGATTCGTTATCACCCACCTTTTCGTGTTTGGATCAAGGAAGCGGAAAAATACCAGTCGGGAGAGGGTCATGATTTCGCTATCCAACCAGGATGTCACCCGATTTCACGAGGATGGCTTTGTTGTGGTTGAAAGAGTCCTTGATGAGGCGACGATAGAGGCTGGGCGTCAACGATTTCCTAAACTGTTCCGAGGGGAATTCGAAACTGGTTTGCGTCCCGACGAATGGAACTGGCGCGAAGGCCGTGACGCCGAGGACCTTACCCGGCAGATCTGCAACGGATGGAAATCGGACCGCGTGATCGCCTCGATTGTTCTCCGGTCCGATGTCGGACGGGTATGTGCCGAGTTGCGGGATTGGCCGGGCGCGAGGATCAACCAAGACAATGTGCTTTGGAAGTCGCCTAAGTCACGCTCCCTCGGCTTCCATCAGGATGACAGCTATCAGCAATGGATCACGCCGAACCAGATGATGACCTGTTGGTTCACGCTCGACGATACTCGCGCAGACCATGGGACGATCGAGTATGTCCGGGGCTCCCATCTCTGGCCGGCGGCACCACCAATCGCGAATTTTCACGCCCCGGATGATCCCTTGCTCGAATTGAACCGGGCAGCCACGGCGATCGGCAGGGAGCCTGAGATCATCGCCATCGAGGTTCCCGCCGGTTCCCTTGTGGTTCACCATGGCCGAACCTGGCATGGCTCTCGCGACAAT
>JAPKDN010000801.1 GCA_028822575.1 Alphaproteobacteria bacterium
CCACAGGGTGGGCTTTCCGTCATCTCGCAATCCGGAAGCCTCCTCGGCACGTTTATCTCGCGCGGCGGCGACCGTGGCATCGGCTTCGCAAAATTGGTTTCCATCGGCAATGAATGCGACCTCACTGTCGCCGAAGTCGCCGACACCCTGGTCGACGACCCTGAAACCGAAGCCATCCTGTTATTTCTGGAGACCATCCGCGATGCGGACCGCCTGGCCGCCGTGGCGCGGCGCGCGCATGACGTGGGAAAACCAATCATCGTCTATAAGCTTGGCCAATCAGAGGCTGCTAACGCCGTCGCCGCCTCGCATACGGGATCGATTACCGGCAGCAATGAAGCGGTCGATGCCTTTTTCCGCAAACACGGGATCGTTCGGGTACGCCATTTCGAAGCGCTCTATGAAATGCCCCCGCTGCTTCAGGGCCGGAAGCCACGCAATTTGACAGCGTCCGTCGTCACCACCACCGGCGGCGGCGGTGCCATGGTCGTCGATAATCTGAGCCTGCTCGGCGTCGACTGCCGCCCACTTTCAAGCGAGGCGATGCAGCGGCTCGCGAGTGAGCACACTATCAACCCGCAAAACGGCCCGTTGATTGATGTCACGTTCGGCAATGCAAATTCTGGCGCCATCGGTGCTATTTTAGACGAGGCGCTCGAAGCCAAAGACACGGATTTGATTGTCTTCGCCATCGGCTCTTCGGCGCGCTCGAATCCCAACCTGACCATCACGCCGCTGATCGAGCGGAAAGGCCGGGGCAAACCGCTCTGTGCCTTCCTAGTGCCAGAGGGAGACGAAGCTTACGCTCTCCTTGCGAAAGCCGGCATCGCCGGTTTCGGCACGCCGGAAGCCTGCGCGGACGGCATCCATGCCGCGCTTTCTTGGCGTCCACCACACGAGGAGACCAATATTGCGCCGCCGTCACATGCTGTGGCGGAGGCCTTAAAAGCGGGCCGAGGACAAACATTCGACGAGCGCGAATCCCGAGCGGTCTTCGAAGCATTGGGTATTCCCCAAGCACCGACGCGTTTCGTGCCAACTCCGGAGGAAGCCCCTAAAGGCGCTGCTGAAATCGGATACCCTGTCGCGGTGAAAATCGTCTCAGCGGATTTGACTCACAAGACGGAGGCTGGCGGTGTCGTGCTCGGTGTTGCAGACAACGTCGGGGTGAACGCCGCCACAGAATTGATCCGTCGGCGTATTGCCGTCGATAATCCAGATGCGGCGGTCGAGGGCTTCCTGCTGCAGCGCATGGAATCAGGACTGACCGAGGTTCTACTTGGGTACCGGGTCGATGCCTTGGTGGGCCCAACCGTGGTTCTGGGAATGGGTGGCGTACTCGCTGAAATTTACAAAGACGCGTCCCTCCGGCTGGCTCCCATCGGCCTCACCGAAGCCCATGAGATGATCGAGGAAGTATCTGGCCTCGCGATGATACGCGGCTACCGCAGCATGCCGAAAGGCGATCTCGACGGCCTCGCGAATGCGATCGTCGCGATGTCTAGGCTGGCGTTGGTCGAAGGTCCGACCGTCGTTGAGGCGGAGGTCAACCCGGTCATCGTTAAACACGATTCAATTGTTGGCGTAGACGGACTGATTATCGTCGACACGTGACCTTCTCGATTCGGGACGAATTGTCAGCCCCCATGGAGCCTCATTGCGCGTATCCCGCTTAAGGCTTATACCCCGCTCATGGAATACCTTAGAGGACAGGGCTTCCCTTATCGCCCGATGCTTCGGGGCTTGCGGCAGAAATGCCCCTGCTGCGGAGAAGCGCCAATTTATCGCGCTTATTTGAAACCGGTGGATGCCTGCGGTTCCTGCGGCACGCCACTGGCAGAAATGCGGACCGATGATATAGCCCCCTATTTCACAATATTGATCGTGGGACACATTATCGCCCCGCTCCTGTTGTTTTTAGAAAGCAACTACGCGCCCCCCGTATGGGTGCATTTATCGATCTGGCCCGTCTTTATCCTGGCCCTTACCTTATTAGGATTGCCGCGCATCAAAGGAGCCGCCCTCGCGGTTATGTGGCATTTGGGAATGAAGGGTAACGAGACCCAATAAGAGTCCGGTATCTTACCCTTTAGTAGGTGCCACTTTGCGCTTTCCAAGCACGTGCCCTAGTTTCCACCGGAGCAATTTTCTCCGTGGCCGTGGTCACGGCG
>JAPKDN010000051.1 GCA_028822575.1 Alphaproteobacteria bacterium
TGAAAGCGAAGCAAATGAAAGCGAAGCAAATGAAAGCGAAGCAAATGAAAGCGAAGCAAATGAAAGCGAACCGCCACAAAGTGCGACCGAGTCTCCCGCGCGGCTCGCCGAAACTTTCGCCGATCCTTTCGCAAACCGTTTCGAAAGCCCCGCTCCCGCCGCCAAACCTACCTCGCCTTCAAAGTGTTTGGAAACCCCGTTTACGGCGTCCAAGTCCGCGAAAACCCGCCCGGCTCCGGATCCAAACGAGCTTCTCGTGAACGGCGGCGACCCTTTTGTGGATTTACGGTTTCTGTCAAAACCGGGTGGCGTGCTTTTTCCGTTGTTCACAAACGGCGACGGCGACGCGGCCGTGGGTGACGAGACGCTTACACAAAAAAAAACGGAAGCCGCTTTGTTCGCCACGAAACTCGCGGGCCTCGCGACTCAAGAGCTTTGCTCTGTGCGCGCGCAACTGCGGTTGACCCCAAAAGACCACGTGCAGAGACGAGACGCGCTGCGAGCGGTGGCGGATCGAGCCGCAGATTGGCTCCGGGCGCTACACCCGGCCTTCGCCGCGCTAGCCGGCGACGTGGTGGACCAAGTGGTGGCGCTTGAGGAAACCAAGGCGCGGTTGCAGGCCTTCGAGGTGAAATCGGCGTCGGAAGCTGTTAAGGCTGCTGCTGTTGTGGAGAAATTCAAAAGAGTCGTGGCCGCCGCGAAGGCGGACGCGGAAGCGGAGGCGCAATCCGCGTCGACGGTTGAGGCCACGGCGAAGTGCGTTTCTTTGGCCAAGGCGGACGCGGAGGCGCTTGTTAAAAAGCGTGACATCGAGATCGACACGCTCCGGGAGCAGCTCGTGGGCGCGCAAAACGAGGCGTTAGCAGCCAAGCAGGACGTAGCCGCTTCCCTGGAAGCGGCCGCGGAAACCACAAGGGAAGCGGAGCGCGACGCGGTAAGGGCCTTTCCCAATTACCACACACCGACTCCCTGATTGTCGTCCATACGAGACTGACACTTTGTTTTTAATCTCAGGCGCGAACCGCTCGCGCCGCGCGGAGGGGCGAGGTCGGGTCGCTGAAATTGAGGGCTAAAAAAGCCGAGCGCGCGTTGGCTGAGGAACGCGACCGCCTCGCGGTGTGTCTTACTTCGCTGGAAACTTGCGAAACGAGTTTGGACGCGTCTGTGGAACGCGCGGCGCAAAGAGAACGCGACGCCCGCGCCGCGGAGGCGCGGGCGGAGGCGTGGCGCCTCGAGTCGCAAGACGCGCGGAATACGTACAACGACTTGTTCGACGACTTGAAAGCGCAGGTCAATGGCGCGAAGGCGGAGACGGAACGCGCGCAGTGCGAAGCGGGTGATGCGCGTGAGTACGCCGCCAAACTAAGACACGAGCTGAAAGTCGTACAAGCGGAACGTGACGAGGCGTTTGCGGCTACACAAGCGCATCGCGAAAAGAAAGCGGGAGAGGACGCCGATTCAACTTTCGCCGCCGTTACGAAAATCGTAAACGCGCACGACGCCGTGGCGGCTGAGACGTTGGTGGGGCTGGAGGAAACAATCGAAGGACTGCGCGCGACGCTTCGCACGCGGGACGGAGAGCTTAGTAACGGTAAAGATGCGTGCCAATACGAGCGCGAGCAGAGCAAACGTGTTCAAGGTGAGTTGAAAAGCGCGCTACGCGACGCCGAACGCGAAAAAGACTCGGCGCGTGTCGCGAAGCAAGACGCGGAGAGTTTGCGCGGGGCGTTGAGGGACGCGCTTAGCGCCGCGGAAACGCAACGGCGCGATCACGAAGCTTCCGTTTCCGAATCGGCTCGCGCGAAAACACAAAGGGACGGGTATGAGACTCAAATCGAAAGGCTAACCACGCGGCTGGCAAGTGTCGAGCTGAGGTGCGTCTCCGCGCTCGCCGAAGCGGCGAACGCGAAGGGGACGCTCGAAGCGCAACGGGTGGCGTCCGCGACGGAGCGGGACGCGGAAATCGTAACCTCGCGACGCCGAGCGACGGGGTTTCAAGAAACGCAAGCCACGCTTCGTCGCGCGCTGGCCAACGCTGAATCCGCGTTGGTAACCGCGACCGCCCGAGCTCTTCGCGCTGAAGCGCAAAGCGCGGACGTGATGACGAAATCGGTGGAGGTACGGCTTCGCGCGGTTCCCGAATCCCGCGCCGTTTGCCCATACGCAACACTGACACTTTCTTTTATTCACCTCAGATGCTGGAAGATGCGCGGAAACGGGTAGGTTTGGCGGAGACGAACCGCGTATCGAGTCGCGTCGGGGAAACGAGCGCGTCTCGCTTGATGGAAACAGGTTCGTCGTTGCGGCCATTGACGGTTCCCTCGGGTCCGGTACCGGCACAGACGTTCACCACAGCGCCGGTTGCGCGCGTGGTACTTCAACCGAAATACGCCGCCGCCCCGCAAACAGTTCCTTTTCCAAAACACACCCCCGCCCCCGCCGCGGCACGGTTCGTTCCCACGTGGTCCGTGGATGTCACCCCGGACGCGACGCACTGCGACCAATGGACCCCAGCGCTCAAGGGACTCAAAACTCCCGCGCGACGAGCCATGTTCGTGTCGGAACTGCTGGGGAACATAAACGCGTTGGAGTGATGAGAGACGCAGGGTCGTTGTTATTGATGGGGAAATTGAGAACGCACAGCTGTCGGTCGAAATCAAAACGAAACTTTTTTGAAAAGCGCCCTGAATCCCACTCTCAAAAGCCACAACTCGTGGACACGGCTCGTGGTGAGGCGGCCGAAATGCCGCTCCCACCACTGCGTGAGGAGAATGATCGCGCCGTGGGTGATGCGGCAGGGCGGCCGGGGTCGCCACACAAGCTCTGTCCCGGAGATGAAGCCTTCGCCGCGTTAGATGCGCTCGCGGAGAGGTTCAATCTGCAGGCTTTCGCGGAGGGGCGTCGATTGACGCGCGGATCTGCACACCCAACCCCCGCGGATTTACTGGTGTTCGGGGTGACCACCCCAGGGTCGATTTTGAAGCTGTCCCCTGAAGCTTCCGCGAAGTCGGGGAAGATGCGCCCCGCGTTGCAAAGGCTCGTGACCGACCCAACCGTGCCTCCCGACGAAACCGACGCAACGTTGGTCAAGTTGTGCAAAGAGACGCACAAGCGACCCGAGTTGCGTGACGAGTTGTTGCTCGCGGCGCTGGCGCTTACCAGGGGCTGCGACTTGACCGACCCTCTTGTGTGCATGCGGGCGTGGGACATAATGCACTGCGTGTGTGCGTCCGTGACTCCTACTGAAACATTCGCGCCGTTCCTGGGGGACTACTTGGGCAGGTGCGCCGGTGACCAAAAACCAACCTTCGCCGGCGCGGCGCAGAAACAGCTCGTGCAAAAAGCATTCGCCGCGCACAAGCGCTGCGCGAAGAACGGCGTACGTAGACACCCGGTGGATTGCGAGTTGTTCAGCGCCCTGCGCAACGACGTCCGGCTAACAACGCGGGTGTATTTCCTGGACGATACCTTCGAGGAGGTGCCGTACGACGTTTTGACCACCGTGGGCGACGCCACGCCGTCCCTGGCGCTCGCCATAAAACTGAAAGGTACGTAGTCTATAGTATTTCCCAACTCCCGGCCTCCCTGTTTTATCTCTCAGCTGGTGACTGTTCGTCCATACATCGCGATATACGATACTGACACTTTGTTTTATTTATCGTAAGAGTACAAAACCTTCGGGTTGTTTGCGTCGAAACGGAGCTTGAGCCTTGGCGGCGGCGGAGGCGACGTTGGGAAGGATGGCAACGAGTCCTGCGATTCCGAACCAAACGACGGGGAAAAGGAAACCGAGCGCGCGCTTAAAGACCACGAGTACCTGGTGGACGTGTTGCTCGATTTCAAAAAGCTTCCATCTGGTTTGCCCGCGTCCGCCAATCCAAACGCCGCGAGTTACCAAAACAACGGAGGAGCCCGCAAAACCCCCGACGCGCTTCACGCCAAGCTCGTGTTTAAAAAACGCATGTTCCGCGAGGGCGACGAGCTCGTCACCGACAGCGTGTTCGTGACCCTGTCCTACCTTCAAGTCAAACACGACTTCCTGGTGGGGAACTACCCGGTCAACCCGGACGACGCCGTGAAGCTCGCGGCGTTTCAAATCGCGGCGGAGGCCGGTCCGGGTTTGGAACGCCAAACCGAAATTCTGCGGGACTTGCGGGGTTGTTTACCTCGGTTCATTCCTGGCTCACGAACCGTCGGGGTGGCGGTCGGTGGTCTGGTGCATCTCTCGTGGACCGTGTTTCTGCTGGTCGAGTTCTCAACCGCGATCCTGAGCGTGGGCTTCCAACTCGGGCTCGGATACGCAGCGCAGCGCGGACTCTCGACCAGCGGCCCGTTGCACTGGGTCACCATCGGGGTTGGCGCCCTGCTGGTCATCACCATTGTCGTGGTGGTCGTCCTTTGGTGGCGTCGTTCCGCGGCGGGCGGGGTTCAAATTCCGCGGGCCAAGGCGGCCTGGCTTCGGGAGCGGCGAACCACATCCGTTTCCCAATGAACGGTTCCTTCCGTCGAAGACCAGGAATTCGCACGAAGAACGATCTCGATCTTCACGTGTCGGATGACTTTGGCCGAGAGGTGATCGAGCGCGGTGGTCTGAGCTCGGGGAAAATCCAATCGTGCGGCTTTGGATGTGTGCCGGATCACGGATGCCCGTCTCGTTTGAGTCGAACATGATGGTGCTGATCGGTCGCTCATCGTTGGTGCTATGAAACTGGTTTCTACTGGTCGGTAGAAAATTGTGGCAATACTCATCTGGCGCCAGGCGTTCTAGATTCGACACCGGGGAACGGCGCCAAGCCGTGTCCATCAGAAACCCATCGATTCTCTTCTTCAAGGAGATCACCATGATCCATGCCGCCATCGCGACGGCTGCGTTGTTCTGCAGCCCAACCACCCTTCAGTCCGCGATCGATCCAACCCCGGAGGAATCCATTGCAATTTACTTCGAGGGTGGAAGTGTTGCGGATTACGTCTTCGAGGTCGCCGAGGCCTTCGCGGAGTTCGATCCACGATCGAACATTGTGTTGCTGCCCGGAACTGAGAAAATCGAACTGCCTTCGATATCGCTCAAGGTGGCTCATCCAAGAGACGCACTCGCCGCCATCGCTGATCACTTCTACAAGGTGAAAGACGGTACTCAGGTGTACCTCGATTTTGAACAGGTTGGTCTCGAAGAGGACATTCTTCGAGTCAGCGGAAAGAACCCCTCGCCTTCAAATGTTCGCGGTCGCACGCCCTCACCCCGGGTCGTTGTTGACCGAGGTGTGGCCATCCTGCGGGTTGATCGATCCGCCCTCGAGACGGCGATCACGCTGTCGAGCAAGGTGTTGGACTTGGCTGGACTTCTTGACACGTCAACCTTGTTTGCGGTTCCGAATCACGACCTGCTTCTGGTATCAAGCACCGATACGGGGCAAGATTTGGTCGAGCAGATCGTCTTAGAACTAAACGCATCCAATGCGAAGCAACTTCAGAACACCGAGCCCACTCACCCCATCGACGCCCGACGTGGGGCGCTCAAGAAAGAACTTGTAGAGCTCGCCAAAATCCGTTTGGACAAGGATGTTGGAGCGGAGGTTCGAATGCAGGCGTCAAAGAGATTTGCCAGGGCCCTTCAGCAGCTCCGCCGAGCCCAGGATCCCTGAGTGGTCTTTGCTTCGTCGTGATCCGAGATCAAAGAGCCGAGGGTCTGGTGCCACAGTTACGGAGACCGATCAAGCCTTCGCGCTTCAGGTGATCCAGTCGTGCATCACCCGTCCGTGAACATCGGTCAGTCTCATATCGCGGCCACCGAAACGCTTCGTAAGCCGTTCGTGGTCGATGCCCAGAAGGTGCAGCATGGTCGCGTGAAGGTCATGAATTTCAACCGGCTGGTCGACGGCCTTGTAGCCGTACTCATCGGTGGCACCGAAGGTGCGTCCGCCAGCGATGCCTCCACCGGCAAGCCACATGCTGAATCCGTACTGGTTGTGATCGCGACCGTCGGAGCCCTGGCTGAACGGGGTGCGGCCAAACTCGGCGCCCCAGATCACCAGCGTCGTCTCGAGTAGCCCGCGCTGTTTCAGATCCTTGAGCAACGCTCCGATCGGTTGATCGACGGCGCGGGCGTTGTTCTCGTGACCTTCCTTGAGTTTTCCGTGCTGGTCCCATCGGTCACCACCCACCTGTGGGCAGGTGCATTCAATGAAGCGCACACCGCGCTCGACGAGCCTGCGGGCGAGAAGACACTCGCGACCGAAGATCTTGGTCTGCTCGTATTCGGCGTCGAGGCCGTACATGCGGCGAGTCGATTCGGTTTCGCCGTCGATGCTGGTCGCTTCGGGAATTGAGAACTGCATGCGGAACGCGAGTTCCTGGTTCCGAATGGCGCTCTCGATTTGGTCGTCCGAGGCCCCTCGGTTGCGTCGATCAAGCGCCTCGACGAGGGTCAGTTTTCGACGTTGCTGATCAACGCTGTCGCGGGGCCGAACGTTTGCGAGGACTTCCTCGGCGGGCCGGAGCACCGAGCCTTGGTTGGTTGCCGGTAGGAAACTGTTGCCGAAGCATTGGAGACCACCGGGTGGCGTCAAGCCGCCGTCGAGGACCACGAAGCCGGGGAGGTTTCGGTTCGCACTTCCGAGTCCGTAGGTCGCCCAGGCACCCATCGATGGTCGACCGGCGAGTCCAAGGCCGGTATGGAGGAAGTAGTTCGCGTTGGTGTGCTCGTTGAACGGTGAAGTCATCGAGCGAACCACCAGAAGCTCATCGGCCATTTCTCGCACGTGCGGGAACAGATCGCTCACCGGGGTGCCGCAGGTTCCCCCGGGGCTGAACTTCCAGGGTGTCCCGAGGCAGTTGCCATTCGAGTCGAATTGCGTCACTTCCTTCTTCATCGGAAACGGCTGGCCGTGTTGGTCGGTCAGCACGGGCTTCGGGTCGAAGGTGTCCATCTGACCTGGGCCGCCGTCCATGTAGAGGAAGATGACACTGTTTGCCTTTGGTGCATGGTGCGGCTCGGGGAGCATGCCGTCTCGGGCGATGCGATACGGGCTGGCGGCGGCGACCGACTCCTCGTGCAGCAGCGCGGCGAATGCCGCGAGTCCGAAACCACCGGCGACCTGACGGAGCATCTGCCGTCGGCTGGTCGGGCCGGCGATGAATCGTCCACAGTGGTGCGAAGTTTGAGGATCGGTGGTCATGGGATCGGTGATTCAGTCGAGGTAGATGAACGCCTTGGTATTGAAGAGGGCATGCCCGACATCGGCCCAGCGCTCGCGTTGATCGCCTCCTGTGGCCACGAAGGCGACGATGTCATCAAGATCTTCTTCCGAAGGCTCGACGGTGAAGGCCGCTCGCCACATTCGGTCAGCGCGGGATCGATCGTCGACCAGCGACGGATCGTTGAGGATTCGAGCCGCCCAGATTCCGGCCAGCTCATGCACGAGTGGGTCATTGAGGAATACGAGCGACTGGGCCGGGACGTTCGATATATTCCGAGTTCCGACCGTGGTGCTCGGTGCCGGTTGGTCGAATGCCGTGAGCATGGGATCGGGGAAGTTTCTTCGGACTTCGAGATAGATGCTCCGCCGTCCCCCGCCGTCCATCGGCCCACTCCCACCCGGGCGGCCGCGACCAGTCATGAACGGGGTGAGGTGCGTCGCGACGGGTGGCCCACCGACCTGGTCGACGAGCCGGCCGCTGACCGCGAGAAGTGCATCTCGAATGGCCTCCGCCTGAAGGCGTCGCACCCGCCCGACCGACAGTAACTCGTTCTGGGGATCAACCGTCAGCATGCGGCTCGCGGCCTGCGCCGTCGGCATGGTCGAGCGGCGATAGACGCTCGACGTCACGATCGCGCGGATCAGGTTCTTGACGGACCAGTCGGATTGGAATCGGGTGGCGAGATAATCGAGCAACTCTGGATGCGAGGGCATGGTTCCGAGGCCACCGAAGTCGTCCGTGGTGGTGACCAGTCCGCGACCGAAGAGGTGATGCCACACGCGATTGACCATCACCCGGGCGGTCAAGGGATTCGACTGGTCGAGGATCGCGTCGGCGAGTTGGATTCGACCGGAACCATGAAGCGGCGGCGAGGGTTGATCATCTGCGATGGAATCAATGAATGAACGCGTCGCGATCTCGCCCGGCGTCTGGTGCGAGCCACGAATATAGATCGGTTGGTCGACGCCGCTTCCTTCGTTCGCGGCAAGCACACGCCGGGGATTCGGCAAGGCGCCGGCGATTTCTCGTCGTGCCTCGATGTCTTGGAGTCGTCGATCTCGCGCGGCATCGGCGGACGCGAGGTCGATGCCCCAGAGCCCGGCGTCAATCAGGGAATCGCGAAGCGCGACTCCATCACTGGGGTTGCCGATTCGACCGGACGCGGTCTTGGCGATCGCGCGGGCAAATCGACGTCGGTCACCATCGCGGGCCCCACCGATCCACCCGGGTTGTCCGATGATCGCGGGAACGTCGGCGCCGGTCCCGCTCAACCAGATGGCGTCGACCTCGAGCCGGCCCGGACCGTCATCGATCAATTCGAGATGGGCACGGCAGCCCGGCTGCAGTCGGGTGTCCATGACCACGTGCCGCCATCGGTTCTCGGTGGCAACGTCGCGCCGGTAGCCGGCGAACAACAACGCATTGAACTCATCCATCACCATGCCTTCGACGACCAGACGGATCCGGGTACCTTCGCCGGTTCCTCGAACCCGCCAGTGGAGGAAGCGATGGTCGAGCGTGAAGGTCTCGCTGCGCAAGGTTCCCTGGAGGCGAGGTTCGAGTGCGTCACTCGCCATGGTTCCCGAAGCGGTCGGTTGCAGGCCACCATCACCAGAGGGGCCGTTCCGATCATTCCAGGCCCATCCCGTGGCGTACCACCGCAGATCAGGCTTCGACTGATCGAACGATTCCAGAACCTGGGCGGACTCATCGATTCCCCGGTCGAGGGTGTCGAGCAACGGTGTTCGAACGTCCTCAGACTCGATGCCCTGACGGTGACCGAGCGAGATCCAGGCATGCCAAGGATGTTCGGGGACCTGCCAATCTTCTTGATTGAAGACCGCGATCCACCGCGCGAGGAGTTCGGGATCGAGACCGCGTTTGATGGCGATTAATGACGAGTCTTCGAGCTCGCGAGCGTCGGCGGCGGCTTCGAGATAGGCGGCAATCGACCCCGCTTCGACCTTCGGCGTGGCAGCTGATGCAGGCTCCTGCTTGGCAAGCCGGGCGACCGCGGCCTTGATCATCCCACCGGGATCCTGGTACGCATATCCCTGATGCATCGACTGCATGAATCCCGAAAGCGCGTAGTAGTCGCGGGTCGAGATGGCATCGAACTTGTGATCGTGGCATCGGGCGCAGGCGACGGTGAGGCCGAGGAAACCCTGCCCGAGGACCTCGAGCTGGTTCGCGATCCGGTCGGACTGATCCTGCGTGACGTCGGTGGGTGCGTGTACGGCTTGGTGGAAGTACCAGAAGCCCGTGCCGACCACGCTCTCGTTGGTTCCATCCGCGGGGTTGATCCGTGGCTCGAGGAGATCACCGGCGATCTGCTCCCGAACGAAGCGGTCGTAGGGAACATCATCATTGAAGGCGCGAATCACCCAGTCGCGATATCGCCATGCTTCGCGGATGGGGTAGTCAAACTCATGGCCGCAGGTCTCGGCGTAGCGAACCAGATCGAGCCAGTGCCGCCCCCAGCGTTCTCCGAAACCGGGAGATGCGAGATACATCTCGACCAATCGGTCCCAGTGCGCCTCGCTCGGGTCCGCTTCAAAGGCGGAGACCAGTGCCGGGGCCGGAGGCAAGCCAACGAGGTCGTACGAGAGCCGTCGGATCTGGCGAGCGGGTGTGGCGTCGCCGGCGGCTTCGAGCTTCGTACCCACCAACGCGGCGAGGATGAATCGGTCGATGTCATCACGAACGAGCGGTTCTTGTGCCGGAGGGATCACGGGTGGTTTCGGTCGGCTGACCGACTCCCATGACCAGTGCCCCGCGTACTCCGCACCGTCGTCGATCCAACGGCGGAGAGTCTCAATTTCTTCAGCGGTCAGGGGTTCTCCGGAGGGCGGCATCGGATCGAGGTGATCGGTGATCCGCTCGATGAGCAGGCTGCGTTCGGCGTCACCGGGAACGATCGCGGGATCACGTCCCGGCTTGGCAGGTTCGACGGCACCGTCTCGGAGATCGAGCCGAAGGCCTCGCTCTCTGGTGGATTCATCGGGACCGTGACAGACGAAGCATCGAGCGACCAGGATCGGTCGGACGTCGCGATTGAAGTCGACCGAATCGCTGGAGGATGGAACACCGGCATGCACCGCGTCGTCCGGAACCACGGGGTCGTCGGATCCCGCGACGCCTGCAGTCAGCACCGAAGTCGCCCCGAGCAACGTGAGGAGCGGGATCCATCGGCGATTCCATCGAGTCTGATCGGGTCCGGCGTTCATTCCATCACTGTAGTGGTCCGACGACGGAAAATGACGTCCAATCAAGTCTTCAAACCACGAAAAGCCCATCCACGCATGACACGAGGGCCGTCCGAAGTGGACGGCCCTCGTGGGAGTCGGTGAATGTCGGACTTCTGTCATCCGGGGCCAGACAGCGGAATCAGGCGGATCGTTTCCGTGATCGGCGGACGCCGGCGGCACCGAGGGCCAGGGCGGTCAGGCCTATCGGACCTGGGACCGGTGCGTAGGACGCCGCGGTGTTCGCGGTCGTCTCGACCGCCCAGCGTTCGACGGAATAGGCGCCGTTGGCGTCGTTGGAGATCTCCACCCACCCGTAATGGTAGTTGCCTGCCCCGGCATCAAAGCGGATGCCGATCGCGAGCGCACCCTGAGGTGTGTCACCGAAGCTGGACCACGCGATGTCGTTGGAATGGGTGTGCGAATTCGCCGCTTGGAACCAGCTGTGCACGGTGTAGGACCCACCGAACACGGAGGCGTCACCCTGGTTCGCGCTGGCTCCGAACGTCTGAGCCCCGCGCCATTGGGCGGGGTCGTTCGCTCCAACGGAGTTCGCGGTCCCCCAGTTGATGAACGAAAGATTGTTGTTCGGCGCCCAGAGGACCTGCTGTTTGATCTGCTGGTTAGTCTGGTTGACCGTGCCGGTGTTGAAGAAATTGACCTTGAACGCGCTGTTGAACGTCGCTGTAAGGGCGAGGTCGGCACCAGCGGTGCCAGCGAGGTTGTTGTATCCAAAGTTCTGACCGACGGTCCAGGTCTGAAGCGCGGCGTCTGCGGCTCCCGTGACCGCGACGGCCGCGATTCCGAACGCACCGATGGCACTCGTCTGCTTGCCGATTTTCGTGTAGGCCTCAAGTCGGGAAGGCATCTTTGATTTTGATTCGCGGGTCATCTCATCTCTCCAGGATTTTCAACAGTCAGGCATGCGTCACACGGCGTAATTCGCATTCAAGAGTTCAGGACTCCGGACCAACGATCCAAGAACGATCCAAGTTGGAGTCCCGCACCCAACCTATACACAAGGGTTTGTTGAGCATCACCAAGGATAGGATTTTTGACACGCTCGGTCC
>JAPKDN010000802.1 GCA_028822575.1 Alphaproteobacteria bacterium
CAATCGGACTGCCGAGCAGGAATCCATCCGCTACAGCTTCAACCAGAACTACGATATCTGGGAAATCGACGTTTTTACGCGCGCCATTAGACAGCTCACCGACGGTCCTGGCCCGGAGTTCTTTCCGCGTTATTCGCTGGATGGATCGCGACTGATTTATCTCACGTCGCCACGTCATCGTGGTCCGCATTTCGACATCTATAATTTCGCTGTCGTGTCTACTGGGAAGAAGCCGCAATCACGAGTGGTCTTTGACTTTCGTGCGGCGGATGCAGATTATCGCGCCGTCGGTAATCCTAACTCCAGACCGCATTCCGATTGTTGGGAAGATAAATCACACATCGTTTATGACGCCTACTCCGGTCTTAGCTCAAAACGATTTCTGCTCAACGTCGATACCGGTAAGGTTATCAATTCAGGTGTCGCAGATACGAGATTCTCGAAACGCCGCCAGCTGGAAAGTCATTTTCGCCCACGTGTGAAGTCAGTACCACCAAGGCTCAACGCAAAGAGCCAGCGAGTTGAGTGGGACAATGGAGAAGGAATGAAGATCGATGGCGCATTGATCACGCCTCATCCCAACATCGCCAAACCACCTTACAAACTGATCGTCAATCCGCACGGCGGCCCACACTGGCGAGCTTCATTGGGTGCCGGATTCAACGATCAGGTTTTCGCGTCGCGCGGCTATGCGATCTTCAAACCCAACTTTCGAGGCAGCCTTGGTTATGGGCTGGCATTCCTTGATGCTAACCGAGGCGATCTTGGCGGTGGCGACATGCGTGATATTCTCTCCGGCATTGATCATCTCGTCAAAATGGGTATCGCGAATGAAGATCGGCTCTTTGTGTACGGAGTCAGTTACGGCGGCTACATGACGAGTTGGTTGGTTGGTCAGACTGACCGTTTCAAAGCCGCGGTTGCTGAGAACGCCGTGACCGATCTGACCATGATGTGGACTCTCAGTGATCTGCAAAGTTGGACCGAGTGGTCTTTTGGCGGAAAACCATGGGAAGTTCCGAATGCAATGCGCCAACACAGCCCTTTGACTCACGCACATAAAGTGAAAACGCCGACCTTGATATTGCACTCTGCGAACGATCGCCGTTGTCCGTTGCCGATGGGCCAAGCCTTTCATAAGGCACTGTTGCGAGCCGGAGTGCAAACGCGACTGGTGATCTACCCCAACGAACGACATTCTATTTCGCTACCACGCCACCGGGCCGACAAACTGCGGCGAATAATGAAATGGTTCGACGAAGCACAAGGCCGAGTCCGCATCGAAAAGTAGTCGTTATAAAGACTCAAATAATAGTTCTGCCTTTGAATCTTTTTGGTGTTTATGTTGTCTGATTAGCAGCGAATGGTCATGAGGTTTATTTTTTTAGTAGTGACTTGGGGTTTGCTCGGCGGGTTGGCTTGGGCGGAAGCGCCTAAGGCCAACTTGGGAGCGTTTCGCAAGGAGATTGGGCCGTTGTTGAAGGCGGCGTGCACGGGGTGTCATGGGCCGAAAAAGCAGAAGGCGAAGTTTCGGGTGGATACGCTGAATCCGGATTTGCTCAAGGGCAAGGACGTGAGTTGGTGGCTGGAGGTGCACGGGGTGTTGACCAACGGCGAGATGCCGCCGCCGGATTCGGATGTGAAGCTTCCCGATGCCGATCGTGTGAAGGTTATCGATTGGTTGGCGGGGGAAATCCGCGCGGCCTCGGAGGCGCGCAGGGCGGATGGTGGCCACAGCACGTTCCGGCGGATGACGCGGTACGAATACAAGTACGTGATGCAGGATCTGCTCGGGTTGCCACATGATTTTTCACGCGACCTACCGCCGGAGACTTCCTCGGAAGACGGCTTCAAGAATAGCTCGGACATGCTGCAAATGACTTCCGGACAGTTCGCGCAATACCGCGCACAGGCGCGCCGGGCACTGGAGCGAGCGACGGTACGCGGTGAACGACCGAAGCCGATTTACTATGGCATCACGATGAAATCTGCCGCCGCACAAATCGATGCTGAGTACACGAAGGCGGTGGAAGCGACGCGCAAGCGGATACAGGATGAAGGGCTTTCACTGGCGGAGGCGTTGAAGGGTCAGAAGAAGCAATATTCGAAAAACCCGGGTGGGGCGTACTTTAAGGATTTGGTCACCGGACAGGGTGTTCGTA
>JAPKDN010000052.1 GCA_028822575.1 Alphaproteobacteria bacterium
TTCTGCTTTTCCAAAAGCTTGCGTTTACGGGAGATGTCGCCGCCATAGCATTTGGCGGTGACATCCTTACGCATAGCACTGATGGTTTCGCGGGCGATCACTTTGCCGCCGATCGCCGCCTGGATCGGGATTTTGAATAATTGCCGCGGGATTAGATCCTTCAGACGACCACACAATACCCGGCCACGAGGCTCGGCTTGGCTGTTATGAATAACCATCGAGAGGGCATCAACGGGCTCGGTGTTGATGAGCACCCTCATCTGTACCAAGTTACCTTCGCGGTATCCGTCTATCGTATAATCGAAGCTGGCATAGCCACGACTGATCGATTTCAGGCGATCGTAGAAATCAAACACCACTTCGTTCAGCGGTAGCTTGTACACCACCATTGCGCGTGCGCCGACATAGGTCAGCTCGACCTGCTCGCCGCGTCGGTCCGTACACAACGATAGGATCGGCCCAAGATATTCGTCCGGTACGAAGATCGTCGCTGTGATCCACGGCTCCTCAATACTCGCTATCTTGACCACATCTGGCATATCCGACGGGTTGTGGAGAGTGATGGTCTCACCACTGTTCATATTGACCCGGTAAACCACGCTGGGCGCCGTCGTGATCAGGTCAAGATCGAACTCTCGTTCCAGCCGCTCCTGAATAATCTCTAGATGTAGTAGACCAAGGAAGCCACAGCGGAAACCAAAACCCAGCGCCGCCGAGCTTTCAGCCTCGAATGAGAAACTAGCGTCATTGAGCCGCAGTTTGTCCAAGCTGTCGCGCAAGTTCTCATATTCGGCTGCGTCAACCGGAAACAAGCCACAGAACACCACCGGGACACTCGGTTTAAACCCCTCCAGAGCTTGGGCTGCGGGCTTGCGGTCCTCGGTGATGGTGTCACCGACCCGGCAATCGGCCACCGTCTTAATAGCAGCGGTCATAAAGCCCATCTCGCCAGGGCCGAGCTCACCGATCTCGGTCAACTTCGGCGTGAACACACCAACCCGATCGACCGGGTGCGCCGCGCCAGTCTGCATCATTCGGATCTTTTGGCCCTTTTTAAGGACGCCATCATAGATCCGGACCAAAGTCATCACCCCGAGATAGGGATCGTACCAGGAATCCACAAGCAATGCCTTTAGCGGGGCTTCACGATTCCCCTTTGGCGGCGGCAGGCGATGCACCAGGACTTCCAAAACCGCCTTGATATTAAGACCGGTCTTGGCCGAGATCTCCACCGCATCCGTGGCGTCGAGACCGATGACCTCCTCGATCTGGGCGCGCACCCGTTCGGGCTCCGCCGCCGGCAGATCGACCTTGTTCAGCACCGGGATAATCTCATGATTGGCATCGATCGCCTGATAGACATTGGCAAGCGTCTGTGCCTCAACACCCTGGCTGGCATCGACCACGAGGAGCGAGCCTTCGCAGGCTGATAGCGATCGGCTGACCTCATAGGCGAAATCGACATGCCCGGGCGTGTCCATGAGGTTCAACTCATAGATCTCGCCATTATCGGCGGTATATTTCAGGCGCACCGCCTGGGCTTTGATGGTGATACCACGCTCACGCTCAATATCCATCGAGTCGAGCACCTGCTCCTTCATGTCCCGGTCGGCCAGCCCACCACAGTATTGGATCAGTCTATCGGCAAGCGTCGACTTGCCATGATCGATATGGGCGATGATGGAAAAATTACGGATATGGGATAGGTCGGTCATCGGCGTTGCCGGACTCCTGGCGAATTTATTCGGAACATAAGGCCAGGCAGGCTTCCGCGCAACGAAAGACGGCGAAGGAAGACGAGCGTGCGGGTCTAGCTGCCGTTCGTCGCCCGAAACGTATGCGCAGGATAGGTTCCAATGATCCGCACCGCGCCTGGTGGGCAATAGAATTGCAATTCTTCCAAGGCGAGCCGCATCGGTTCTTCTTCTGGATGACCATCGGCATCGACGTAAAATTGCGCCGCCTCGAAGGAACCGCCAACCATATAGGACTCAAGCTTCGTAAGGTTGATGCCATTGGTTGCGAAACCGCCAAGCGCCTTGTAAAGCGCCGCTGGAACGCTGCGAACCCGGAAGACAATGGTGGTAACACAGCGGCCACTTCCGGGCGGTGGGACAACCGGCTCCCGACCCATGATTAACATTCGAGTAGTGTTGTGTTCCGCGTCCTCGACACTTTCACGCAGGATATCCAAGCCATAGATCTCAGCGGCCAATCTCGGACCAATCGCCGCGATCGTTGGATCATTGCGTTCAGCGACATCTCGGGCGGCGCCAGCGGTATCCGGATGCTGGACCGGCTTCACACCGAGTTCACGCATCAACTTGCGGGACTGACCTAAAGCGTGCACATGACTGTGGATCTCTTTCAAGTCTTCGATCCGCGCGCCTTTCACCCCTAATAACATCGCGCGCACGCGCTGAAAATGCTCTCCAGTAATATAAAGGCCCGATTCTGGTAGCAGATGATGAATATCGGCGACTCGGCCCGCGACCGAATTTTCCACCGGCACCATGGCACAGAGCGCCCGTCGCTCCTGCACCGCACCCAGCATCTCCTCGAAGCTGTGACAGGGCAGCGGCTCAAGGTCGGGGCACCCGGCCTGGCAAGCCATATGAGAGTTGGCGCCAAGTTCGCCTTGGAAGGCGATGGTACGGTTCGGATCAGACACCGATCTTCTTTCTGCTATCAATTCATTAGGAGAAGTCGGGCGCGCTCAAGATCGGCCGGAGTATCGACACCGAGTGGGACCGTGTCAACGCGCGCCACATCGATTCGCATCCCCGCTTCCAACGCCCGCAACTGCTCGAGTTTTTCCATCTTCTCCAGCGGGGATTGAGGCAGGGCGACGAAGTTTGCCAGAATCTCCGGTCGATAACTGTAGATACCAATATGATGAAACATCGGGCCACCCGTTGGTGCCGGCGCCTTGGTGAAATAGAGCGCCCGGCCCCGCAACTCATCCGGCTGCTCCCATGCCACAACGGCCTTATTCACGCTAGTACTGGTCCTCTCCTCATCCAACGTGATCTCTGCCACTACGGTCCCGATATCGACCTCCGCCCAGTCCAATAATTCCAAGGTAGCTGCCACAGTCCTAGGCTCCAGAACCGGCAGATCGCCTTGCAAATTGATGATTGCGTCATGCCTGCCATCCGGGTCGACCGCACCGAGTGCCGCATGAATCCGATCAGAACCGGACGGCAGGTCCGGGTCAGTCAGAATAGCCTCGCCGCCGACGGCCCAGATCGCCTTGGCGATCACCGCCTCGCCACAGGCAACTACGACCCTTCCTAGATTAGCCTCGATCGCGCGGCGCCAGACCTGAACGATCATCGGCTCACCATGAATATCCGCTAACGGCTTGTTCGGCAGGCGGCTGGAAGCCATGCGCGCGGGGATCATGATGATTGGGTCACGAGGAAGCGCCATCACACCGTCCATTGATTGGTTGTTCGAGATTGCGGCGATATGCCGCGCGACCCCCCAAGTCAAGAAGATGCTTCAGACCTGTCAATTTCAAGCGCCTCGGGGTAACAACGAATTGGGAACGCCACGCTCATTGGACAGGCGCGTTCCTAAACTGTAGATTGTAGCGCGCGCAGACCGTGGGGTAGCGTGAGCATAGGTACGAGCGAGGACGAGGCATGGCATCGCTGGAAATGAACAAGTTCGCCGCGGGTATTATCTGCGCGGGATTGCTGGCGATGGCGGCAGGCAAGATCGCCGATGTCATGGTCCATCCTCAGCAACTTGAAAAGAACGCTTTTGTGGTCGACATTGGCGCGCTGGAAAGCGCCGCCGCTCCTAAGGGAAGCGGTGGGCCGAGCCTGGAGCCGGTAATGGCGATGTTGGCATCCGCCGATGTCGCGGCGGGCCAGAAAATCTTTAAGAAATGCTCAGCTTGTCATTCCGTGGACAAGGGTGGCAAAAACAAAGTTGGTCCCAATCTCTACGGGGTCGTGAACGGCGGCAAGGCAGGCAAGGATGGCTTTAGCTATTCCGACGCGCTCAAGGGCATGGGCGGAAATTGGGATTATGCCTCGCTTAACGGTTTCCTTGCCAAGCCCAAGGCTTATGTCCCAGGGACAAAAATGAGCTTTGCGGGCCTGAAGAAGGTAGGCCATCGCGCGTCGGTGATCGTCTATTTGCGTAGCCTCGCGGATACCCCGGTGGCACTGCCTTCAACCGAGGATATTGCCAAGGAAGCCAACGATAGCTGAGGTGGGTTAAGGCAACCTCCCCGGTGGTAGCGTCCCCCGTATCCGAGTTCGCAAAATTCGCAGAAACCCTGGTTGACGCCAGCCGAGAGATAATTCTTGGCTATTGGCGCCAAGAATTCGACGTTATCGACAAGGCCGATGAGAGCCCAGTGACGATAGCCGATCGCATGGCCGAGGCTAAAATACGTGAAATTATCGAAGCCCGCTATCCCGATCATGGCATCGCTGGAGAGGAGTTTGGCCGGGTTCGCATGGGTTCGGAGTACATCTGGTCGCTTGACCCGGTGGATGGCACCAAGGCGTTCATCAGCGGCTCACCACTTTTTGGCACGCTTGTCGCTCTCCTTCGTGATGGCATACCCATTCTAGGCGTGGTCGATGTACCGGCGACAAGCGAGCGATGGGTTGGCGGTCATGACCTGCCGACGGTTCTGAACGGTAAACCGGTAAAGACCCGGCAAGACCGATCTCTCGATCAGGCGATAACCGGCTCGACCAGCCCGACCATGTTCGTGGGCGCCGACGCGGAGCGACTCGCGCACGTTCATGATCAGGTCAAACTGCCGATCTATGGGGGCGATTGCTATCTCTATGGGATGCTAGCGATCGGTTCGATCGATCTGGTGATTGAAAAAGGCCTGTCCGATTACGACTATCTCGCGCCAACGGCGATGATTCAGGCGGCTGGCGGCATCGTTACGGGCTGGAAAGGCGAACGGCTTGGGATTGATACTACCGACAGTGTGGTGGCCGCAGGCGATCCTAAATTACACGCCGAAGTGCTTCGCCTGCTAAACGATAGCTGATCGAACCAGCCTGGGATGGTCACGGCCCCACGATGACCATTGAAATGGCGGGATGAATTTCTCATCTCAACGCAGTCCAGTGATACCATCGATTGTTCGATGCCCGATCCGTTAACTAGCCCGGGGAGCCACGTAACATGGCCCGATCCCGAATTTTCCTGACCGCGTTGATTTTCGTCGCGTTTGGCGCGTCGGAACCGAAGGCGGCCGACCCGAAACCGGCGCACGCAATCGCCATGCATGGGACCCCTAAATACGGCCCAGATTTTTCCCATTTTGACTATGTTAACCCCAGCGCGCCGAAGGGCGGTGCCATCGTCAACGAAGCCACGGGGACCTATGACAGCTTCAACCCCTTTATCCTGAAGGGCGTGGCCGCGTCGGGGATCGGGTTGCTCTACGATTCGCTGATGTCGAGTTCGTCGGACGAGGCATTTACCAAATACGCTAGTTTGGCCGAATCCGTCATTTTGCCGGAGGACCGAAGCTGGGTCGCGTTCAATATCAACCCCAAGGCGCGCTGGCATGACGGAGAGCCAATCAAGCCTGAAGACGTAATCTGGACCTTCAACACGTTGCGTGGGAAAGGCCATCCGTTCTACCAGGCCTACTACGGCGATGTGAAAAGCGTCGAGAAGACCGGCCCACGCCAGGTAACCTTCCGTTTCCCCAGAGGGAACCGCGAGTTGCCGTTGATTGTCGCCGAGATTAGCATCCTACCCAAGCATTACTGGGAGAGCCGGGACTTTACCAAGACGACGCTGGAGCCACCGCTTGGTAGCGGCGCCTATAAGGTCAAATCCTTCGAGGCCGGCCGTTCGATCGCGTATGAGCGTGTCGTTGATTATTGGGGCCAGGATCTGCCGGTACACAAGGGTCAATCCAATATCGACGAGATCCGTTACGAATATTATCGCGACCGCGAAGTCGCGACCGAGGCCTTCAAAAGCGGCGCTTTTGACCTGCGCGCCGAGAACTCCGCCAAGCGGTGGGCGACGTCGTTCGATTTTCCAGCCTTGACTGCGGGGCACGTGGTCAAGGCTCTGATCCCCCACGAACGTCCGACCGGCATGCAGGGTTTCATCTTCAATATCCGCAAGCCATTCTTCGGCAATCCGGATGTTCGCCGCGCCATTGCCTATGCCTGGGATTTCGAATGGGCCAACAAGACCATCATGTACGGCGCATATACCCGCACGAACAGCTACTTCTCCAACTCGGAATTATCCTCGGAGCGGGGTCTCCCGGTGGGCGAGGAATTGGCGGTCCTGAAGAAATTCAAAGATAAGCTACCGGAAGAAGTATTCACCAAGACCTATCAGGCACCGACGACTGACGGGTCCGGTAATAATCGCGGCAATTTGCGAACCGCGCTAAATCTGCTGCGCGGGGCTGGCTGGAAAGTAACCGATGGCAAGCTCATAAACCCCAAGGGGGAACCATTGGCATTCGAGTTGCTGCTGGCCCAACCATCGCTGGAAAAGCTTGCCCTCCCATTGCAACAAAACCTGAAGCGGTTGGGCATTGAAATGTCGATCCGCAGCGTCGACGTCGCGCAATATCAGGCCCGGACTGACAGTTTTGATTTCGACATGATCATCGGTGGTATCGGCCAATCGCTGTCGCCCGGTAACGAGCAACGCGATTTCTGGCATTCCTCCAAAGCCGATATTCAGGGCAGCCGCAATTTGATCGGCATCAGTGATCCGGTCGTTGACGCGCTCGTCGAGATGGTAATCCAGGCTCCTGACCGCGATAGCCTGATCGCCCGGACCCGGGCGCTGGACCGTGTTCTCCTTTGGGGTCACTATCTTGTCCCGCATTTCCACCTCCGAGCCTCGCGGCTGATCCACTGGAACAAGTTTGGACGACCCAAGGTGGTCGCGAAATACTCCAATGGCTATCCGACGACCTGGTGGATTGATTCCAAGAAACAGGCGGCATTGAAGGCTTGGCGCAAATTGGGCAGAAAATAGGTGTTGAATGATCACGAGCAACGCCACGGCTTACGCCAGGGCGATGGAGGCGGAAAGGCCAGGGCGACGGAATGCTAGCCTATGTCATCAAGCGCCTGCTGCTGATCCCAATGACGCTTCTTGCGATCATCGTGATCAATTTCGGGATTATCCAGTTCGCGCCAGGTGGGCCGGTGGAGCAAACGATCGCCCGCATCCAGGGTTTCAATATCGACGCGACCGCCCGGATAAGCGGCTCGTCCAGCGGTGACCTGACGACGTCCGGGTCCGAAGCCAAGGCCGGGCAGTCGTCGGGCGGCAACACGTCTTCCACTTATCGTGGCGCGCGCGGCCTTGATCCGGAAATCATCAAGGAAATAGAGCGTCTTTACGGCTTCGACAAACCCGTCCATGAGCGCTTCCTCCTGATGATGCGCAACTACCTCTTCTTCGATTTTGGCGAGAGCTATTACAAGGACAGAAAAGTCGTCGATCTGGTCATCGAGAAAATGCCAGTTTCGATCTCGCTGGGCATTTGGACCACATTGCTGGTCTATTTGATCTCGATCCCGCTGGGTATTCGCAAGGCGGTGTGCGACGGTACCCGGTTTGATGTCTGGACGTCCGGGCTGGTGATCGTTGGCAACGCGGTTCCCGGGTTCCTGTTCGCTATCCTCCTAGTGGTGCTTTTCGCCGGTGGTAGTTTCTGGCAGATCTTTCCAATCCGGGGCCTGGTCTCGCCGGAGTGGCGGGAGTTTACGTGGTGGGAGCTGTCACTCGACTATCTCTGGCATATGGTCTTGCCCGTTGGCGCCATGGTCATTGGAGGATTCGCCGGCCTCACCATGCTGACCAAGAATTCCTTCATGGAGGAGATCAACAAGCAATACGTGGTCACCGCGCGCGCCAAGGGATTGGCCGAAAAGCATGTCCTTTACGGCCATGTCTTCCGCAATGCAATGCTGATCGTCATCGCCGGGTTTCCAAGCGCCTTCATCGGCATCCTGTTCACCGGCTCTTTGATCATCGAGATCATTTTCTCGCTCGATGGACTGGGGTTGCTCGGTTACGAAGCGATTATTGGACGCGATTATCCCATCATGTTCGCAACCCTGTATGTTTTCACGTTGCTCGGCTTGGTTATGGGCATTCTGGGCGACCTGATGTACGTGGTCATCGACCGCCGCATCGACTTCGATACGCGCGAGGTCTGAACGGTGATGATGATACATCAAGACGCCTGCAAATTTTTCGGCATGATCATCTCGCCGCTCAACGGCCGGCGTCTTGAAAACTTCAAGAAAAACCGTCGCGGTTTTTGGTCGTTCTGGATCTTCCTGATCGTATTCTTCGTGAGCCTCAGCGCCGAGATCGTGGCCAACGATAAGCCCTATCTCGCGCGTTTCGACGGCGAATTTTATTTTCCTGCGCTGATCGCCTATCCCGAGACGGTCTTCGGTGGCGATTTCCCGACCGAGGCCGACTACACCGACCCGTTCGTCAAAGAGCTGATCGAGAAAAACGGCTGGCTCGCGTGGCCCATGGTCCCTTTCAGTTATGACACGATTGACCGCGAACTCGGCAAAACCGCGCCCTCGGCGCCCGACGCCCGACATTGGCTCGGAACAGACGACCAGGCGCGGGACGTGTTCGCCCGTCTTCTGTACGGGTTCCGCCTTTCGGTTCTGTTCGGGCTAATTCTGACCATCCTGAGTAGCATCGTGGGTATCGCCGCCGGCGCCGTACAAGGATTTTATGGAGGCTGGCTGGATCTATTATTCCAACGTTTCATCGAGATTTGGGGCAGCATGCCGCAACTCTATATCCTGATCATCATCTCCAGCATCCTGGTACCGGGCTTTTGGGTCCTGCTGTGCATACTGCTGTTGTTCAGTTGGCTGGCCCTTGTCGGCGTGGTGCGCGCCGAGTTTCTGCGCGCGCGTAATCTGGACTTCGTGCGCGCTGCCCGGGCGCTCGGGGTAAACGACGCGACGATCATGTTTCGGCATGTGTTGCCCAATGCGATGGTCGCGACGATCACCATGCTGCCATTCATCCTTACCGGTGGGGTGACGGCGCTGACATCGCTTGACTTCCTTGGCCTTGGCCTGCCCCCAGGCTCACCCTCGCTGGGTGAGATGCTGAACCAGGGGAAGAACAACCTTCAGGCACCATGGCTCGGTCTCACCGGGTTCTTTTCGCTGGCGGTTATGTTGAGTCTGCTGGTGTTCATCGGCGAAGCGGTGCGCGATGCCTTCGACCCCCGAAAGACCTTCTCATGAGCACACCCTTGCTTGAGGTGCGCGACCTGGACGTCGCCTTCCACGCCGCCGGAAACGTGGCCGAGGCAGTCAAGGGCGCGTCCCTTACTCTGGATAAGGGCGAGACCGTGGCCCTGGTGGGCGAAAGTGGCTCTGGCAAGTCGGTAACCGCGCTTTCAGTTCTCCAGCTTCTGCCCTACCCTGCGGCCCGACATTCGGCGCGCAGCAGTATCAAATTCCAAAGCACCGAGCTTGTTGGCGCGCCGGAGAGCGTTTTGCGTGGCATCCGCGGCAACCGGATCTCGATGATCTTTCAAGAGCCGATGACCTCGCTGAACCCTCTGCATGTGGTAGAAAAACAGATCGGCGAAGTTCTAGGACTGCATAAGGGCCTTGGCCCCGCCAAGGCCCGCACCCGGATCTTGGAACTGCTCGATCTGGTCGGCATTCGTGACCCCGACACCCGGTTACAATCCTATCCGCACCAGCTCTCCGGTGGCCAACGCCAGCGGGTGATGATCGCCATGGCGCTTGCCAACGAACCGGATCTACTGATCGCCGATGAGCCGACGACCGCGCTTGATGTCACCATCCAGGCACAGATCCTGAAGTTGTTAAAGGATTTGCAGCGCGAAATGGGCATGTCCCTGCTGCTGATCACCCATGACCTGGGTATCGTGCGTAAGATCGCCGATCGGGTTTGCGTGATGACCAACGGCGAGATGGTCGAAAGCGGCGCGACGGAGACCATTTTCAACACGCCAACCCACGCCTATACTCAGCGCCTGCTCACCGCCGAACCCACGGGCCAGCCGGGCCCGGTGACAGCCGACGCCGAGCTAGTCCTGGAAATCGGCGACATGAAGGTCTGGTTTCCCATTCAGCGCGGAATTCTGAAACGGACGATTGGCCATGTGAAGGCCGTCGACGGCATCACGCTTTCGGTGCGCGAGGGGGAAACCGTGGGTATCGTTGGGGAGAGCGGGTCCGGTAAGACCACGCTTGGTATGGCGGCATTACGCCTGCTGTCAAGCAAGGGCGAGATCCGGTATCGAGGCCATGACATCCAGGGTTTGCGCTTCAAGGACACTAGGCCGCTGCGCCGCGAGATCCAGGTGGTGTTTCAAGACCCCTTCAGCAGCCTTAGCCCGCGCATGTCGATGGCGGAGATCATCGGCGAGGGGCTACGAGTCCATGACCCGAGCGATCTTGGCCTTTCCGGCCCAGACCAGATCGATACCCGGATCGACGAGGCGATCGCTGAGGTCGGTCTCGATCCGGTGATGCGCAACCGCTATCCGCACGAGTTTTCCGGTGGCCAACGTCAGCGGATTTCCATTGCCCGGGCAATGGTGCTCCGACCGCGTCTGGTGGTCTTGGACGAGCCAACCTCTGCGTTAGATATGAGTGTGCAGGCGCAGATCGTCGAGCTCCTGCGCGATCTGCAACGCAAGCATCGCCTAGCCTATCTGTTCATTAGCCATGACCTGAAAGTGGTGCGTGTCATGTCGCACAGGATCATCGTCATGCGCGATGGCATCGTGGTCGAAGAGGGCTTGGCCGCCGATATCATCGAGCGCCCGCGCGATGCCTATACCAAGGCCTTGATGGCGGCCGCCTTTGATCTGGAAGCGGCAGAGGATGGCGTGGTACGGATGTGACCGTACATTCCACGGTGGTTCAACCAAGCACGCGCGCGAAAATTCCGGAGACACATTATGCCGGCGGTCCTTTTCCACTCAAACAATGAGTCCCCACAAGAATGGGAGGCGGCGCTTCGTGAGTTGATCCCCAACCTTGATTTTCGCGTCTGGCCGGATGTCGGTGACCCTGTGGATATCGAATTTGCGCTGACCTGGGACCTACCGCCGGGCAGTCTAGTGGCGATGACCAATCTGAAATGCATCTGCTCGCTCGGCCAAGGCGTCGACCATGTGTTCCGCGACCCCGATTTGCCAAGTGGCGCCAAGATCATGCGGCTGGTCGACCCTTGGATGGCCCAGGCGATGAGTGAGTGGATGGTCCTGAACATCCTGCGTTTTCACCGCCAGGTCCCAGAATACGAAGAACAGGAGCGCCAGAAAATTTGGAAAGTCCTGCCGGCGCCAGAAACCTCAGAACGCCGGATTGGCGTACTGGGCCTTGGTGCCCTGGGATCGGACACGGCAAGGAAGGTCGCGGCGCTGGGTTTCGATGTCGCCGGGTGGAGCCGCACGGAAA
>JAPKDN010000803.1 GCA_028822575.1 Alphaproteobacteria bacterium
CAAAGCGGTTGGCCGTCGGTGGTGGAGACATGGGCGAAGATTACCTTCCAACCCTCGCCAGGAATGCGCGCCCAGGTCTGTGACTGGCGGCCAGTTAAGTCTTTGTCCCGAAACTTGAATTCCAGGCTCACGCTGGCGTAGTCGCGGCCCAGGGTCAGGATGTCGAGGCGCAAACGTTCCTCCTTGATACCCGGCCCAGGTTTGCGGGCGACCCGAAACGCGTGGATCTGATCAAAACCATAACCGTGCTCATTCATGGCGAGACGAATAGTCAGGGGACTGTTCCAGAAGGTGTTGTCCAGGACGTCGACATCCTTGTCGATCAATGCTTGCTCATAGGCCTCGAAGTGCTCTCTGACTTCCTCCACGATCTCGGGAATGTTTGGGGTCATGTCGGTCATGGGCAGGGCTCCTGGAAAGTTCGAACGTCGCTGGGACTATCCGACCTCTCTCCGAGGATGGCAAGCGCGCGCTGGTGTTTAACCGCCGAAGCGGGGGGCTTTATTCCGCCGCTTCTGTGCCGCCGAGAGCGAACCCGCTCGCGGCGTCTTCCATGCCAAGCTGCATGACGTCGTTGAATTTATTGAAGAACGTGCAGAGCGTGATGCGCAAGGTGAGCTCGACGATCTGCTCCTCGTTGAAATGGTCGCGCAATCGGTCGAAAAGCGTGTCGCGCACCCGGTTATGGTCGTGGGTTACCTGGGCTGCATAATCACGGACCAGCTGGTCGATCTCATCGAGGCCGGGGCAATCAGGTTCCAGGATCTTGTCCACAGTTTCCCGAGAGATGCCATACTCCATTAGCTTCGGCCCGTGATGGGCGACGCAGTACGTGCATTTGTTGATCTCGGAGACCGTAACAATGGCGATTTCGAGATAGCGTCTGTCGAGGATCGGGTTGTCGGACATTTCCAACAACATGCCCATAACGTGACGCAGCGCGATTGGGCGGTGCGCGAAGACCTTCAACTGGGTTTGGTAGGGTCCGTACTCATTGACGAAGCGCGCGTAGACCGGTTTTGCGTCATCCGGAACCTCGTCAATCTCGACATCACGCACCCGGGCCATGGCAATCCTCCGTTCAGGCCGCCAGGCGACCGTGAATTCTGTTCCGCTCGGCGATCAGAAAATCGACGAGTGCCTGAGGGGCATTTCGTTCAGAGAACGCCTCAGCCTCAGCATTGTAGTTCGTATTGGTGTTGACGTCATAGACATAAGGAATACCGTCGGACCCGGTGGAAAACTCAACGCCCGCCATCTCGATGCCGTTCATGGCAAGAAACCGTTCGAGGCGACTTTTCAAATCATGATTGATATCTTCGACGATGGTAAAACTCGGAGCCGGCGGGCCGCCATCGACGGCGCACACATCCGCCGGGCAAAGCTCGAATCCCATGGAGGTGTCGATCTTGACCGCATAGTGAAAACGCCCGCCGATGAACTCCGCCCGCGTGATGGAGGCATCAACCGGGCGGATATATTGCTGGATCAACGTTACGCCATCGATGGAATCGGCCAAGCCATCAGCGAGGATCAGCTCCCTGAGGGTGCTCAGATCCTCGTATAGTTTAACGCCCAAGCCCTTTCCTCCTCGGTTGGGTTTGACGATCACCGGATCCGGCGCGAACGCGTTCACTGCCTCCAGCGTCTGTTCCCTGCCCACCGTCGCGATGGTGCGGGGGACAGAAACGCCGCAGGCTTGAAGCCGCACGACCTGGGCCGATTTGTTGACTTCGAGTTGAAGCGCCCGAGACGAGTTGACGACCCGCCGGCCATGACCTTCCAGCCAGGCGAGCACGATACTGGTCAACTCCGGCGAGAAGCGGTGGCCGCGCGTATGAGACGATGCGCTCATGCGGTTATAGAAAATACCCTCCGGCGGGGGGGCGGTAAGGTCGACCGATAGCTCCACGAGATTCCAGTCCTGGAATGTCATGCCCCGCAGCTCGAAGGCGCGCGCGAAAGGCGGCAGCCATTCTGGGTTTTCATGCAGTACGAAAATTTCGGCGTCCATGGCGTCTCTCCGACAGTCGATGCGTGGCCCTTAAAGTGGCGATGCAGGCACGCGGGGCAATACGATTCAGTCTAAATTCTTGGCAGGAATATGATGCGAATATGAAGTTTATGTACTTGAAAAAGAAAGAAAAATGG
>JAPKDN010000804.1 GCA_028822575.1 Alphaproteobacteria bacterium
ATTGGGACATTACCAAAAGCCATCTGAAACCGGTGCTGGAGACGTTGAAATACCTCAAGCACGAGACCAATGTCTGGTTTGAGATCACCAATCTCATGATCCCAGGCGAGAATGATTCAGAGCGTGAGATCGATGAAATGACCGGTTGGGTGGTGGAAAATCTCGGTCCCGACGTGCCGATGCATTTCTCGGCTTTTCACCCAGACTATCGGATGATGGACAAGCCCCGCACTCCGTTCGAGACCCTGGCGATGGCGCGGCGGGTGGCGATGCGCAACGGGGTTCGCCACGCCTTTACTGGCAATATCCACGACCTTGGTCGACAGTCATCCTATTGCCATGGTTGTGGTAACCGCACCATTGGCCGGGATTGGTATCAGCTTTCCGACTGGAATCTTGACGGCGATGGGGCTTGTGGCAATTGTGGCGCCATGTCGGTGGGGGTCTTCGAGGGTCAGCCCGGAGCCTGGGGCCGCAAGCGGATGCCGGTGGATATCGGTCTGTTTCGGTAATAGCCGAGGCGCGGCCTTTAGGCCGTAACCAGCTAGCAAAGACTTCAATTAGACCGCGATCGCCCGCAGGTCATCCTTGGTCAGCTTGCCGGTGCTGCTATCCACAACCTCGGTCATCACGCCGCCGACAAAATCTCCATCCGTTAGGAAACCGTCTGCCACTAGGTCAAAGATTTTGCTTTTGCTCCAGGCGCCAATGTCCTTTTCGGGTGCGGCGTGATAGTCGGAATGCCTTTGACCTCGGGACCTCTTGTATTGCTGGCATAGGGCCGGTCGAGATTAAGGCCAGCTAGCAGGTTGTTTTGGGTATGGTATTCGCCGCAATGACCCAGCGTGTTGGAGCCATAGGCGCCGCGGTTCCAAACCTTCGACCGGCCAGGGTCGTGATCGACGCGGCGTTCCCCGAAGGAGAGCTAACGCCGCGGCCGGATCAGAGTCCGAAGGCTAAATGGAAAGGTAAGCTCCTGCTCCACGATGGGCTCGGCGAACGGGGGAGCCGTCTTCAGATAGGTCCAAAGGTCCGCCAGATCGGTGTCGCACATGCCGGTAGAAGGACGCAGGCTTGAAAATAGACTGTGCCGTCGGGCCCCTTGCCTTGCCGCATCGCCTGTTTGGAATTCTCAAACTACCAGGAGCCGATGCCCTGGTCTGGATCGGACGTGATATTGGTCGTAAGGAAGGCGCCGAACGCCGTTTCCAACTGCCGGTCACCTTCGAGAAAGGCATCTTTCGGCTTCTACCGGGTAAGACACCCTCGGCTGTGAAGATATAATGGCCAGGTTCGACCGCGGGGTCGCCCTGGGCGTGCGCTGACGGGGGCATGGCGAAAACCACGGCTTCACGCGATACCGGAAAATCGCGTCGCGGAATCAATAAACCAGCGGAAGCCAGGCCCTCGCCTATTCACGATCGTGGTGACGACTATTTTACTTTAGCACCCCGGCTGCCTTTTCGAAACCGACCCAACCCTTCCAGATCGCTGGAAGCGCGAGTGTCATCTTGGTATCATAGTCACCACGCGCGGCCCCCTTTGGGTATCCCGCCGTTATGCCAAGGGCCGCGGCGCTCAACGCGGTCGCCGCCTTGGCCGCCGTGCTCTTGCCGGCCTTTACGAATTCCTTGATCACGAGGAACGGCTTGAGAATGTCCGTTCTCATGCAATTAACACGCTTCTCGATAACCGCCTTGCCGTCGGCTGCGACGGCCGTGCCGATGCCTTATGAAATCAACAAGACCGAGCACATTGCCAGAGCCGTGATCGCCAACGTGAAAAAAGTCCTCATGCTTTCCTCTCCTAACCCGAGTATTCGAATTCTTTGACCGTGCCGGGTTTGCAGAAAACTGGAGCGCAACGTGACCAATGGCGAGGACGCGGGCAAGTGCAACAATGGAAACAGGTTGCTTCCTCCAGCGCAAAAGAGCGCGGTGGGATAAACCGTTCCTCTAACCTTTCCACGTCGCGTCGCCGACATATCGTGTCGCGGGACCGCTAGCGATAATGTGCGGTGCGCCCTAAGTAGACTTCTGAAAACACTGGTGTTGTGAAGACACCTGCCTGGACTGGGAGTGGCTTATGGCCGACGAACAAGACGAGATTGTTCTCTCTGAGCTTGATGATGACGAGCTCG
>JAPKDN010000805.1 GCA_028822575.1 Alphaproteobacteria bacterium
TGCGCCCATGCAGGAAGGGCAGCAGTGGCAAGCATGCTGGAAAGAACCGAGCGGCGTGACAGGGTATTGCCTCGAAGTGATTTCATTTCAGATCCCAACTTGTTGCGATGATGGCTATCTCTACGGCGTATAATACCGCGGTCTGGCCGACGAGATCAATCGTGAGGCAAGCGAATGGTCAGTCGACGGACTCGCCACCATCAACCACCCAGACCGCTGCGGTCACAACGCAAACAACCGTCTCATGATGCCGCCTCCACTTAGCTGGAGGCGGCTTAGTCACAGCTGCGGCTTAGCGGCAATGGGCAGGCAGCCTGCTAGGCGGTAGCATAAGCCGCCCGTGTCATTGACCGCCGTGCTGCATTCGTGACTAGTTGAGAACAGCAATAAGCGGAGGACGTGACTATGAGGTGGGTATTTGCGTTTCTTACAAGCGTTCTGTTAGCCGGACCAGCTCACGCTGAAGAGATCGATGGACAAGTCCTGTCTATCGCGACACTCGAAATTGCTGGGGTGGTAGAGGTGTCATATTTTACCGGCGATCTGAGCGATCATGGTTTTATCATCAAGTGCGCCTTGTACGCAGACGCCCAGATGGCTGCGACTGCAAGTGATCGTGTTGATGCTGGTTCGGTGCACCTGTTCTTTAGGGGTGTCTCCAACTTCAACGAACCCTTCTCGGTGGATTGCATCCGTTAACCCGGGCACTTTTTAATGAAGTGTCCCCACTAGGCAACTGAGGTGGTCCCACATTGTTGGACAGTTTGGCAGCGAAGTTAAGGTGTATTCCGTTTCCTGATCATGCCGCCAAGAACCTGTTTATCACATCTTGCTGCTGCTGTTGTTGAGCCTGTGGAGATGTGGTCAAGGCGATAGCCTTGTCCATCATATCCATGGGCCGCCCGTTTCCGTAGGCCTCGGCCGGCGTTTGGCCGTCGTGGACCGAATGTGGCCTCTCGGTATTGTAAAAATTGACCCAATCGCCGATGACCTGTTCGGCCTTGAACCCATCCGTCAGCTCGTGCAGATAGACCGCCTCGTATTTGAGAGAGCGCCACAGCCGCTCGATGAAGATGTTGTCCATGCAGCGGCCCCGGCCATCCATGGAGATCGTAACCTCCGCCGCCTTGAGCAAACCGGTGAAGTCAAAGCTGGTGAACTGGCTGCCCTGGTCGGTGTTGAAGATCTCCGGTTTTCCATATCGGGCTAGCGCCTCGTTTAACGCCTCAAGGCAGAACCAGACATCCATGGTGTTCGACAATCGCCAGGCGAGTACATGACGCGTGGCCCAGTCCATGATCGCAACCAGGTACAAAAAGCCGCGCTGAACGGGGATATACGTGATGTCGGCACACCAGACTTGATTGGGCCGGTCGATGACCATTCCCTTGAGAAGATAGGGATAAATCCGGTGCGCCGGATGGGGTGTACTGGTCTTTGGCGCTTGATAGATCGCCTCCAGCCCCATGAGGTGCATCAGACGACGGACCCGGTGACGCCCCACGCAAATGCCCTCGCGCCGCAACTGGCGCACCATCTGACGGGAACCGTAAAACGGATACTTCAGAAACAGCTCGTCGATGCGACGCATCAACGCCAGGTTCTCCGCGCTTTCGCCCTTCGACCTGTAATAGAACGACGAACGGCTGATCGCCAGAACTTGGCACTGTTGGCTCAAACTCAGGTCGGGGTGATCGCGTCTGATCATCGCCTTGCGATTCCCCCGGCTCATCGTTTGAGCCCTTTGGCCAAAAAATCCCGCTCCACCGTCAACTGACCGATCTTGGCATGGAGATCGTGGACCTCATCATCGTGGTCCATCCGACCTTTGTCGGCGCCATTCGAAAACACCGCACCCAAACCGTCCATCGCCTGGCGCTTCCATGTGCTCACCTGGTTCGGGTGCACCTTGTGCCTGGTCGCTATCTCCTGGATCGTCTTATCGCCACGCAGCGCATCAAGCGCAACTCGAGCCTTGAAATCTGCTGTAAACCGTCGTCGGGGCGTCATTTCGTATTCCTCCATTAAATGGCGGAATACACCTTAATCAACTGTCCAATTTTCTGGGACCACCTCAATGTGTCTTGGCCGACTTGGCCGACCGCCTGCGAGGACAGCCAATGACCATCCTCGAAACCA
>JAPKDN010000053.1 GCA_028822575.1 Alphaproteobacteria bacterium
AAGGATATCCCGGAAGACTGGCTGCGCTCGATGGCCGAGCTGCATCTCACCGATGAAGAAAAAGCCCAGATCGAGGCCATGGGCGGTTGGGAAGAGTTGATGGAGACGCTTAAGAAGCGTCTGGAAGAACAGAAGGACCGTCACCAAGGCGGCAATAAATGGATTGGTACCGGTGGAAAATCACCGTTCGGCGCGGATGGTTACAACCCCGAGGGCGTGCGCATTGGCCAGGAAGAAGGTCGTAATCGCCGCGCCGTAAAGGTCTGGGACAAGCGGGAGTATAAGAACCTCGACGACACCGTTGAGATCGGTACCCGCAACATCAAGGTCGCGCTGCGCAAGCTGCGCCGGTTCGCGCGCGAAGGCATCGCCGATCAGCTTGATCTGCCGGACACCATCACCTCGACCGCGCGCAATGGCGGGTTCCTGGATCTGAAAATGGTTCCGGAGCGCCGCAACGCGGTGAATGTGCTGCTGTTCTTCGATGTCGGTGGGTCGATGGATCCTTATGTGAAGTTGACCGAGGAGTTGTTCTCCGCGGCCCGTAGCGAGTTTAAGCACTTGGAATATTTCTACTTCCATAATTGCCCTTACGAGGGTCTTTGGAAGGATAATCGCCGGCGCCATATTGAGAAAATCCCAACCTGGGAAGTGCTGAATACCTACGGCGCCAACTACAAATGCATTTTCATCGGTGATGCTTCGATGAGCCCTTACGAGATCACCGTTGCGGGCGGCAGCGTCGAACACATGAATCCCGAGCCGGGCGCGCTTTGGATTCAACGGTTTAAGAGCCATTTCAACCGTTGTGTCTGGCTTAATCCGACCCAGGAAAAATACTGGCGATATACCCGGTCGATCGAGATGGTCGAGGAGATTATCGACGGTAACATGTTCCCGCTGACGCTCGGCGGTTTGGATAACGCGATCAAGGAACTTAAATCTTGAGCGAAGGGGCGCTGGACCCACGCGAACACCCGTTTCGCGAGAGTGTGGCGGCCTCGTATTTGAAAGGCCGCGTTGAGGCCAAGCGCTTTGTAGACGGTGATATGTTCAAGGTCGCCGTCGGCGTACTGCCCATGCATGGTGGCGCCGACCATGCCAGTGGCCGTACCTCCGAATTGCTCTTCGGCGAGCGCTTCATGATCTACGAGACCATGGGTGATTGGGTCTGGGGGCAAAGCCAGGTCGATGGCTATGTTGGTTTCGCGCGGTCCAATGGAATGGTGCCGGACGAGGGCGATCCCAGCCATGAGATCACGGCGCTCCGCATTCACGCTTACGAGAAACCCGATCTAAAGTCGACGCCGGTCGCGCTCCTCCACATGACCAGCCGCGTTACCGTCACCGACGAGGCCGATGGCTATTTCCGTACCGATAGTGGTGGTTGGGTGCCGCGCCGCCATCTGGCGCCAATCGGCGAGGGTGAAAGCGATATCGTGGTAACGGCCCGGCGCTATCTACACGCACCGTATCTTTGGGGCGGGCGCTCAAGCTTGGGCTTGGATTGTTCGGCCCTGATTCAGTTCGCGTTAATGCGAAACGGGCGTTCGGCGCCTCGGGATTCCGACCAACAGGAACGCTCCATTGGCGCCAAGATCGAGGCGGGGCTGGACGGGGCAAGGGTGGGGGATTTGCTCTATCTGAAAGGGCATGTGGTGATAATGTCGGCGCCGGACATGGTCCTGCACGCCAACGCCCATCACATGGCGGTGGCAGAGGAACCTTTGGATGGGTTTCTTGAGCGTATGCGGGGGATTGGCTTGGCGGTCACCACCGTGCGAAGGCCTTGATCACGCTTGAATGAATGTTTCCTCGCCGTCCGGGTCAAGGCGATAGAAGCCGTCTTGGGGCTCGTCCAGGCCGAGGAATTCCGTTGGCTCCAGCCCGCGCCACAGCCCGCGAAACACCCGGTTATGGGCGCCATGGGCCGCCACGACGATCGGGCGTTCGCCTGGTAGGTCGGCGATGAACGCGCCAACGCGTTCTCCGACCTGCTGATAGCTTTCGCCGCTTGGCGGGACGAACCGCCAGCGGTCGGCGAGGCGGCTCTGCCATGCCTCGTTATGATCGGCGCGCAACTCCTCGATATTAAGGCCGTCCCAGATTCCGAAAGTGACTTCTTTCAGGCGATCATCGAAAAGCGTGGCCTCGGGGTCGTGACCGATCATGTCCGCGACGATCGCCGCGGTTTGCTTGGTACGGCCAAGCGGGCTGGAGAAGAAGAATGCCGGTTTGACCCCCTTCAATTCCTCGGCCAAGGCTTTGCCCATGGCTTCGGCCTGTTGGACGCCTTTCAAGGTAAGCGGCGTATCGCGATGACCTTGCAGCCGCTTGGCGCGGTTCCAGATGGTCTCGCCATGGCGAAGCAGATAGAGGGGGCCGGCGGTACTCATGGCATCGATACCTCGATTACGTCGATTTGGTCGTCGCGCAGACGGTGAAACGCCTCTTGCGGGCGATCGAGAGCGAAGGTCTCCGCCTCGTTCAGGTTCAGTTGCAGACCGCGCAGGGTTTTGATGGCGACGCCGTGAGACACCACGACGTGAACGCCGCCGGCCTTTTTCCATTCGCCCAGGATCGGGCGGACACGGTCCTGGACCATCTGGCTGCTCTCGCCGTTGGGATGGCGAAAATTCCACGGGTCCTTGCGGCGAATCTCGGCCTCCTCGGGGAAATCCCGGGTCAATTCGCGCCAGCCCTGATAGCCGTCGCGGTCACCCAGCGTGATTTCCAGAAGCCGGTCGTCGAAGGTGATGGTCTCGTAGTCATGTTCGATAACATCACAGATGATGGCGGCGGTTTGCCGGGTCCGGGGTAGCGGGCTCGCCCAGAACTTGAAAGGTCCGCCGGCAAGCTCGTCGCGCAGGGCATGGCCAACGGCCTCGGCCTGCTTGGTGCCGTGGGCGGTCAGGGGCGAGTCGGCTTGGCCCTGCAATCGTCCGATCCGATTCCAGGTCGTCTCGCCGTGGCGAATGAGATAGATCGTGGCGGTCATGGCGAGCCGTGCGGTTGGATGCGGAATGCCGAAGGGCGAGGTTACATAGCATTGCGGGTGCCGTCGCCCAAGTCTTGAGCGTTTTGGGGCTCGCGCCGCTCGTTTTTGCCTATTCTCGTGGGCCTGTCACCACCACGAGGGCGATATCGCCAATCAGCTACTCGTAGCGGGCCGAAACCAGGAGTAACATCCATCCGTCGGAGCGCGAAGTCGCGCCCTTGCTTCGGGGAGATCGCTCATGCCGATTAGCATTCGCCAGGTTGGCCCCTGTTTCGCGGGCGAGGTCGAGGGGATCGACCTGCGCCAACCGCTGTCGCCCGAGGATGCCCAGGCGATCCATGATGGTATGGACAAATACGCGGTCTTGGCGTTCCGCGGCGCGCCGTTGAGCCAGGAAGAGCACATGGCTTTTACTCTGTCTCTCGGCGAGATCGAGCATTCCACCGGCACCAGTCTTCGGGCCGCGGATGAAATTCGCCTACCGCCGACCTTCGCCGATGTCTCGAACCTGGGTAAGGACGACAAGCCCTATGATCGCGACGACCGTCGGCGATTGTTCGCCATCGGCAATCGGCTTTGGCATTCCGATAGTTCGTTCAAGGTGGTGCCGGCGAAATACTCGCTGCTGCACGCCCTGTCGGTGACCTCGAAGGGCGGGAATACCGAATTCGCCTATATGCCCGACGCCTATGACGCGCTGGACGAGGAAACCAAGACCGAGATCGAGGATCTGGTGTGCGAACACTCTCAGATGTACTCGCGCCAGCAGGTCGGGTTTTTTGATTTCACCGAGGAGGAGAAGCGCCGCTTCGCCCCGGTGCGCCAGCGTTTGGTGCGCAGGCATCCTACCACCGACCGCAAGTCGCTGTATTTGGCCTCCCATGCCGGCGCGATCCTCGGCATGCCGGTGCCCGAGGCGCTTTTGTTACTGCGGGATTTGACCGAGCACGCGACCCATGAGCGCTTCGTTCATGTACATCAGTGGGAGGTTGGCGATTTGGTGATCTGGGACAACCGGCAAACCATGCATCGGGCCCGGCCCTTCCCGGAGCACGAACGCCGCGACATGCGCCGGACCACGCTGGCCGGCGAGGGCCCGACCGTGATGCAGCAGGTCGCGTAGCACATTTTCGGTGGAGGAACGGACCATGCAAATCTCCAAGCTCAAGGAGCATATCGGCGCCGAGGTAACCGGCATCGATCTGCGCGAGCCGATCAGCGACGCGGACCGAGAGACGCTTTACGACGCGGCGGTGGAGCATGTGGCGCTGGTCATTCGTGGCCAGAAATTCGAGGCCGCCGATTACCAGAAGGCCGCCGAGTTGTTCGGCGCGTTGATGGAGGACCAGAACCGGATGTATCTGGCCCCGGGCGTGCCGATGGTCAGTGTGCTCTCGAACCGGCACAAGGCCAGCGATGGCAAGCCGGCCAAAGTCGCCAACAACGCTTCTTGGCACACGGATCACACCAACCAGGAGCTCCCGCCGAAATTCACCTCGCTTTACGCGGTGGAGTTGCCGGACCAGGGCGGCGGCACGGCGGTCGTGAACATGCGGGCGGCCTATGAAGCTCTGCCGGCGGACATGCGCGAACGGATCACCGGCCTGAAGACTGAAAACACCCTGATCAGCAGCGCCCGCGCCGCATCCGGTAACCCTGATGTAGTCAAGGCACGCGAGGCGTTGAACGGCAAACTCGTCGTGCATCCGCTAGTCCGCACCCATCCGGACCGCGGCACCAAGTCGATCTGGTTCCATCAGAACAAGACCGAGACGGTCACCGGCATGGACCCATACGAGACTCAGTCGTTCCTGACGGACCTTTTGGAGACCGCGATCAAGCCGGAATTCACCTATCTGCATGAATGGAAACTGGGTGATATGCTGTTGATTGATAATCGCTCGGCCATGCACAAGGCGGGCTTCGATTTTGATCACAGCCAACACCGGATGCTCTACCGAACGCTGGTCAGGGGTGATCGACCGGTTTAGGCGCCTTGCGCCAGGGCTCGGGGTAAGGTCATTGATCACGAAAATTTGAGGTGTATTGGCTCGTTGATCCAGGTCCTCTAGGGTGTGGGATGAGCCTTCGAAGCTCCGCGCCCGGACCCCAGAATGGAGTGGATGGCATGACCCTACGTAAGACATTGATCGCGGGCGTCGCCGCGTTTGCCGTCGCCGGGCTGATGGCCTTCACTCAGAACGCCGCCCATGCGGCGGATGGGATGATCGTCAAGGACAGCGACTTCGGTGTCACCAAGACGATAGACCGTCTCGGAATCGCGTTGGAGCGCGAGGGTATCAAGGTGTTTAAACGTATCAATCACGCCCGTGGCGCCGAGAGTGTCGGCATGGAATTGGCGCCGAGCGAGGTGATCCTGTTCGGTACGCCGAAAATCGGCACACCTTTGATGCAGTCGAACCCGATGATCGGCCTAGACCTGCCATTGAAGGCGCTGGCTTGGACGGCGGCGGACGGTAGCGTAAAGCTTGGCTATACCGATCCGGCCTGGCTGGCGGCGCGATACGGCATCACCGACAAGGCCAAGGTCTTCAAAATGATGACCGGCGCGCTCAACAAGTTCACCGACATGGCGACCAAGCGCGGCGGTTTGCCCAAAAAATAGGATGTCGGCGCAAACGCGGGATCGTGCTCGTGTTTTAAGGGCGGCCGGACGTCTATTCGATTGATCGCGGCGATGCGTCTCGGGGATGATGGAGTTCGTCTCCAAGGATTTGGCCGTTCAATAGAGTTTCGAAAGGCGCCGCCGCAATGCAAAACCGGGTTCCCGAGGCAGGCCAATTCGATGTCAGGCGTTTGACCGAGACAATGGCGGCGGAGGTCGTTGGCCTCGATCTGCGCCAACGCTTGGACGCGGCGACCCGTGACGCGGTTTACAAGGCATTCGTGGACAATCAGATCTTGGTGTTTCGCGATCAGGACCTGACCAAGGAAGAGCAGATCGCCTTTACCGAGCAGTTCGGAACGTTGGAGCGGCACGCGCTTTCCAATCGTGGGACCTCGGACTCGCCCTTCGTGCATATCGTCACCAATATGGACGCCGAGGGGAACCTGACCGGCAAGCTCGGTTCGACCCGTTGGCATTCCGACAAATCCTTCCGCCCTGCACCATCGATGGCGACGATCCTGCATGCGCGCATCCTGCCACCCAACGGCGGAGATACCGTGTTCGCCAACATGCACGCGGCCTATGAGGCATTGGATGAAGCAGAGAAGGCGGAGTTGGACGAGGCGAAGGTGGTCCACAGCTGGGAGCTGTCGCGAGAAAATATCGACCGGAAACTCTCGCAAGCCGAAATTGACGACGCGCCGCCGCAAACCCATCCGCTGGCCCGTGTCCATCCGGATAGCGGCCGCCGGGCATTGTTCATGGGCATGCATGCCTCGCATATAGAGGGCGGAAGTATCGAGGCGGGCCGTGCCCGGATAGAGGCCCTGGAAGAGCATTCGACCCAGGAACGGTTCCTGTATCGTCATAACTGGCGCAAGGGCGATGTGTTGATGTGGGACAACCGCTGTTTACTGCATCGCGCCGACCCGAATTTCGAGGTGGCAACACATCCCCGGATGATGCACCGCACGTGTCTGCGAGGCACGCCGACCCGCTGAAGTCGCGGAAAAGGAGCGGGCGATGACGATCACCGTCACGCGACGCGGACCGACGCTGTTCGCCGAGATCGGCGGCGTGGATCTGACCCAACCGATAACGCCCGGATTATTCGCCGAGATAGATCGGGCCTTCGACGTGCACGCGGTGTTGCTTTTCCGCGATCAACTCATAACCGACGCGCAACAGGTTGCGTTCAGTGAATTCTTCGGGCCGGTCTTTACGGCCACGAAATATGCTTGGCGTAACGAGACCGCGCGGCTTCGCCCCGAGATGGCGGATATCTCCAATATCGACCACACCGGCGCGCTGTTGGCGGCGGACGATCAACGCCGGTTCCACAGCCGCGCCAATCAGCTCTGGCACACCGACAATACCTTCAAGCATATCCCGGCACGTTGCTCGCTATTGTCGGCGCGGGAAATCCCCACCCAGGGGGGAAACACCCAATTCGCGGATATGCGCGCCGCTTACGATGCGCTGTCCGAGACGCGCAAGCGGGAGATCGATGGTCTAATCGTCGAACACAGTATCCAATGGTCGCGTCGCCGCATGGGCTTCACCGACTTTTCCGTGACCGCGCGCGACGGGTTGCCTCCTGTCCATCAGGTCTTGGTGCGTCGCCGCCCCGCGACTGGGCGCAAGGCACTCTATCTCGCATCGCACGCAAGCCATGTCGTTGATTGGCCGGAGGATCGGGGGCGGGCCTTGCTCGAAGAACTAACGGAATTCGCGACCCAGCCGGCGTTCGTGTATGAGCACTCCTGGCGCGAAGGCGATCTCATCGTCTGGGATAATCGATGTACCATGCATCGGGCACTACCCTATGACGACATCAATGAGCGTCGGGTACTGCATCGGACCACGGTTTCGGACGAGGTCAATTCCGTTGAAAGGGCCACCGCGGAAGGCGCCTAGAACGCATAGTCCCGGACGGCAAGACCCAGGGTTACCACACCGATCACCGCGAGGATCAGCAGGGCACCGTTGCGGAAATGGCGGTGGCCACTGCCGGAGAAAAATTGTGCGCCGAGCCAGGTCCCGCCGAAATACAGCGGGAAAAGGACGAGGCTGATTAGGATGACCTCTCGATTGAAAAGATCGTGCAACCAAAGCGCGGGCACCGAGCATACCGATAGCGCCGATACGGCGCCGATGACGTTGGCGCGCTGTTGCTCGGTGGTGCCTGGGCGCGACAGCGCGATAGCGACCGCGGGCGGCCCACCAACCCCGGCGGAGCCTTGAACGAGGCCCGAAACCACACCGGCCGCGGTGAACACTCCCGTCCCGGCCCCCGTCGGCAATTTCCAACCCTGATGCAGCATGGCGACCATTAACAAAACGAACGCCGAGATGCTGATCTTCATGACTTCCGGCTCGCTTGCGATCAGGAACCAAGTCCCCAAGGGGGCGGCGATGAAGGAGGCGAGGCCAAAAGGCACGACAAAGGCGCGTTCCGAGTAACGCACCGCATTGGGCAGCAATTGGATCATTGCCGGCAAACCACTCAGAGTCGCGATCGGGACGGCGGCCACCGGACCGTAAACCGTGCTCAACACCATGACGATGATCAACGAGGCACCGAAGCCGACGAAGCCTCTGATGAACCCGGCCAACAGCATGGTGCCCGCGACCAGTCCCAAAACGGGATAGGATTGCGCCGCGACGAGATCTTGAATGCTTTCCAGCATGAGGGGTGTGTCTAGAGGATCTCGAAGACGTCGTAGACCGCCGCCTTCGGTTCGCGACGACCAACGCCGACCGCGACGGTTCGGTTAAGCCATTCGTGGTCCTTGGAATCGGTTTCGAAAAACAACGCGGTGCGAAGATAAACCTCCTCCGGCGGGACCGTTTCCTCGCGGGCGATGCGCTCCATCACCTCCGGCGCCGCGTGTCGATAGCCTTTGTATTGTACAAAAAGATGACCACCGTCGGCGAATTCCAAGGTCAGACGCACATCCGGTTGGATGACGCCGTCGAACCGACGCAGTAAGGCATCGGCGCTACCGTTGACGATCTTGGCGTCGATCCTTGGGCCCTTGAAGTATCCGCTTTCGAAATAGTCGATCCGCCGCATGCCGCCCATGGGGGTCGCGCCGAAAACATGGCTTCCAGCGAGTTCTATCTGAAGTTCACCGAGAAATGTCGAACGGAGATCTTGAGCGGGAGGCATCGGGAACTCCAATTCGGCGATAGGCGCGCGGATACATCATCGACCCGCCGCGGCGTTGGGTCCAGTGGGAATGGGCCTTGGTTTGCGTCTTGTTTTTCGGCTTATCACCGTTGATGCTGTGGGCGGACAAAATCCTGTCCGCCGCGATGGATCGGGAGCCTGGAATGACGGAAAGTCTTGATGAAAATTATGCCCGTGGCGGCTTTCACGCGGGGTTGGAAGCAGGACGGCGGCCGGCGGTCCTGGTCATCGATATGTCGCGCGCCTATTTCGAGCCGAGCTCGCCGCTATTCGCCGATGTCGAGGAAACGCGCGAAGCGGCCAAGACGTTGATCGCCGCCGCGCGGGAATGCAATCTCCCGGTGATCCACACTTCCGTGCGCTATGCTCGTGGTGGCGCCGATGGAGGTGTCTTCTATCGCAAGCTGCCTGCTCTGCGGGTATTTGATCAAGGCTCGCCGCTTGGTGATTTCGCCGAGGGCGTGGAGCCGGCGCCGGGCGAGTTGGTTATCGTCAAGCAATATGCATCGGCATTCTTCGGGACCTCTCTTGCCGCGACGCTTGTCTCTCATGGCATTGATACGTTGGTGATTTGCGGTTTGACGACGTCGGGATGCGTGCGCGCCAGCGTGGTTGACGCGATCAGCCACGGTTTTATTCCCCTGGTGGTGCGCGAGGCGGTTGGAGATAGAGCCGAGGCTCCGCATGACGCCAACTTGTTCGACATGTCCGCGAAATACGCCGATGTGATCGGCCTGAACCAGGCGCTCTCCTATCTTCAAGATCGCCGCGACTGGATAGGCGGGGGCGACTAAGGCGATTCGCCGCGACTATTTTTTGAGGAAATTCGGAACTAATCGTTAATTGTCTAAATATTGTTTTAGAAATAACACCATTTTGGTGGTGATTTTACAAAACCATCAAAAAACTTTCCGTCTTTACAATGAACCTGCATAATCAACGAGGGTTGATCGTGCGTGATATGGAAGTTCTCGAGGGTGATGTGACGCGGATTGGTATGGAAGTCGATAAGAAAAATTACCAAATGTTCCTGAGCACCGGAATTCAACTTTTATCGTGCGGTCGGTACGTGACGCGGACCTTTGTCGGATCAAACGTCGCACTGGTGTCGAAGGGAGCGTCCCGTGACCACGAATAATCCCAGACCCCCTACATTACACTTGTTGCCAAGCGTCGACTGTGATCTCGGGCGTTGGTTGATGAGCATTACGACGTCGCTTATGAAGAACGTCCCCACGCGCCGGTTTTTCATATCCTGGCGCTGAAATGGTACGGCTTTGGCAAGGATGATTATCCGTTGATGATCGACAAGCCGAAATTTTATCCGACCATTCCCAAGATCTTTGATTTGTATCAACCGGAGGCGGATGCCGAGCGGAGCCTTTTGCCGGATGACGCGGATCTGAAAAAACAAGTCATAGATGCGCAACATTATTTTCGCTATTCGGTGGGCGGCGGGACCGTGAATTGGGCCTATTTTCACTTGTTGCCGCACAAGAACCTGACCTGGAAATCCTTCACCACCGGGGTGCCGTGGTTCGAGACGCTGACATTGGCGATCGCCTATCCGGTGATCAAATTTCTAATGTTCAAAGGGCTCGGCTTAACGCCCGCTGGGGTGCGTCAGGGTTTTTTGAGACATCCGGCTGCGGTTAAAACAACCGCAACTGGAGGACATCGACATGGACGGATTGTTGAAGAAGAACACCACGGAGCCGACGGGCTCGGCGCAGCGCTCTCAAGAAGCTGGCGGAGGCGAGCCCGTTGGCGGGCCGCCGACGCGGCGCGTCTCCGCGAAGCGCAAACTGGCGGCCGTGAGGCGTTTGCTGCGAGGCGAATCCTTGGAATTGTTGTCACGGGAGTTGAACGTGACCGCCGCCCGGCTCTCGGACTGGCGTGATCGTGTCGAGGGCGCGGCTGAAACGGTGCTCAAGGAGCGCACGCGCGACCACCGCGACGACGAGATTTCCCGGCTGAAAGGCAAGGTCGGCGAGATGACGATGGAGAACGAACTGCTGTACGAGAAGATCAATCGCCTGGAGGGCGGCTCCCCTTTGGCACGGCGGAGGTCGAGACGATGAGCCAGGCGCACTCGCCCTCCGTGAGGCGGCCCTATGGCTTGGCTCTCGTTGCCCGCTGCTGGAAGGTTTCCCGGGCGACGCTCTATCGCCGGCGCAACGCGTCGACGGTGGCCAAACGCCGCCCCGGCCCCATCGGCCCCTGCGATGACGCCACCTTGGTCATGCATATCAAGCGAACGATCGACGGGGCGAGGTTCACCGGCGAGGGCTATCGCAAGACCTGGGCAAGGTTGCGCTTGGCGGGCATCCGAACCTCGCCCGCACGCACCCGGCGCCTGATGGGCGCCCATGGTCTGCTCGCCCCGCACCGTCGGGGCACACGGCCGGGTAAGCAGCATGACGGCACCATCACCACCGAGGCCGTGGACGTGATGTGGGGCACCGACATGACCCAGACCGTCACCGTGGCCGAAGGGCGTGCGCACGTCTTCATCGCCGTCGATCATT
>JAPKDN010000806.1 GCA_028822575.1 Alphaproteobacteria bacterium
AAAGTCCATAGTCCCGTTGATCGTTGCGCCGCGACGGTGCCACAGGCGTGGGGTTATTGTCTAATATCTGGCGCGTCGCCCATTCTTGGGCTAGTTGGCCAGAGATTTCAAAGACTACGGCGGCGAAACCTTCAGAAAGGTTGGCGTCGCGGGAAGGAACTAGCCGGGCGCGCCATCCGGTGTGGGCGATGCGGCGAACACCGCCAACAACCGCGGGCCTGCCGCAAGGCCTATAAGCATGGCTGCCACGAAGATGGCTGGGTCGACATTGCCGTAAACCAGTGCCGATAACGCCGGACCGGGGCATAGGCCGACCAAGCCCCATCCCACACCAAAGACAGCGGCGCCACCGACCAACCGCCGGTCAATGTCGCGCCGCGTTGGTAGTTCAAAGTGTGTGGCGAGAATCGGTTTTGGTCGCCGCAGCGTCAGTCGGAACGCAACAAAGCTGACCATGACCGCACCGCCCATCACCAAGATGAGGCTGGGGTCCCAGTCCCCCGCGACATCAAGGAAAGCTTTGACCTTGAGCGGATTGACCATTTCGGAAATGGCAAGGCCCAGTCCAAAAATAGCTCCGGCGCCGAGCGCGGCAAGATTGCGGATCATGATCAGACTCCAATCATGTGACGGGAAATGAACACCGTGAGGGCGCCAACCGCGACAAACGTTGCAGTCGCCACGATCGAGCGGGGCGATAGGCGGGCGATGCCGCACACGCCATGCCCTGAGGTGCAGCCAGCGCCGATCCGTGTGCCAATGCCCGTCAATAGACCGCCGATCACAATGACCGGCCAGCTCACGTCAAATACGACAACGGGTCCACCAGTGACCAAGAGCCATGCAGCGGCGCCACCGAATAAACCGACGATAAAGAGGATGCGCCACATCGCGTCGTCGCGGGCCGGCGGTACCAAGCCCGCCATGATGCCGCTGATCCCCGCCAGGCGACCGTTGACCGTAAGCAGGATCGCGGCCGACAAGCCGATCAGGCCGCCGCCAATGAGTGCCGAAACTGGTGTGAAATTTTCCATGGGGTCCTCGCGACGCGGGCCTGTTAGATCCATCTGGGGACCCACCTCAATAATACAATCATATGAGGTGGAAGTTATTATAGTACAAATATTTATTGTTTTATTAGGTTGTGGCTACAAGCGCGCGGCTCTTCCCCCTTGGCGCGAGGCCGAATACTTGAGAAACCCTTAGAAACAACTGTTCGGATCCACGAACTCCTGACCAATCGATGAAACGGCGGGCGTTCACTGATCGCTCCGTGGAGCAGGGAAAACTTATGGCGGTGCTCGAGGCAGGACGCTGGGCGGCGTCGAGTAACAACGGTCAGTCCTGGGCTTTCTTGGTCGTGCAAAAAAAGACGCCGTAGCACACGACGCGATGTTGGCGTGCCGTCATGGACGGCAACAAAAGCTGGGCCGCGCTGGCGCCAGTCCTGATCCTGACGTTCGTAGAGCCCATTTGGGCCGGGCAGGGTCTCGACCATGCCACGGCGATGCACGATGTACGGGTGGCCTTGGCCATGATGTCGATCCAGGCCGAGGCGCTCGGTTTGCGCACCCACCACATGACGGGCATCCACCACGACGTTATTCGAGCGACCTATGTGGTGCCCTAAGAATTCAACCCCGTGAGTGCGATCGCGATGAGGCATCAGGGAACGGCAGACCTGCTTACCGAAGGCAAGAATCGCGCCCGCGAACCAAATCTGCGGTCACGCAAGTCCCTCGACGAGATTGTATTTGCCGGCACGTTCGGGACTCCAGCAAAGCTCGCCTTGGAGACCCGTTCCGGGTTGGCCTTACTTTGGCTCGAGGACATATTCGAAGAGCCGTCCCACCTCGCGAAAGCCAATGGCGCGATAAATACCCTGGCCCATCGATGAGGCCTGCAAGACGCCGGTGGCCAGCCCCTGTTTTCGCCCTGCACGCATCACATGGCGCGTCAGTGCGGTGCCGACGCCACGCCGTCGGTTACCAGCGATGGTTGCCAAGTTCTGCAGGGTAGAGACACCACAATGGGTCACGAGGGTTGCCATCCCCACCGCTGTTCCATCCATTCGCGCGAGGTACATTTGATGCGGTTGTGCCGCATCCAAGCCGATCGCACGGTGCATCG
>JAPKDN010000807.1 GCA_028822575.1 Alphaproteobacteria bacterium
CCGCATTCAGACGGCTCGGCGAGGCGCTGGCAAGTTGGGAGCGGCAATGGTGCATCTTTTTATGTGTTGGAAACCACACCGATCGCCTATGTGTTCAAGGAAAAGGCAAGGCCAGGGGGCTGGAATTGAAACATCTGCTAATCGTCGCGCATAGGCCGTCACCGAACACCAGGCGGCTCCGAGACGCGGTAGTTAAGGGCGCGCGCCATCCGGATATAGATGGAGTGGAGATCGTCGTCAAAACGCCGTTTGAGGCCGGGCCAGATGACGTCATCGCCGCTGATGCGATCGTCCTGGGCACGACAGAAAACCTGGGTTATATGAGCGGTGCGCTGAAGGATTTTTTCGACCGGACCTACTACACGGTGCTCGATGTCGCGCAAGGCAAACCCTATGCGCTTTATATCCGGGCCGGCATGGACGGCACCGGGACTCGCCGGGGTGTCGAGACCATCATCACCGGGCTGAGATGGCGCGCGGTTCAGGAGCCGCTGATCTGCCGGGGGGATTGGGATGAAGTTTTCGTCGCGCAATGCGAGGAACTCGGCATGGCCATGGCGGCGGGGCTCCAGGCGGGGGTGTTTTGAGGGGCAGAATCTCCAACACGGATAAAGTGTCATTCCATCAATGGCGCGCGAGGATCGTGTTCGAAGTCGCCGAGTTGTGAGCAAATATTTATCTACGCCTGAAGTGGTGGCGGGAGATGGATAGTCGAGCGCGTTCAAAGATCGGTAATCGTGATCCGCTAGCCGTCACGATCGAGCGGCACGGGATTAGTCTCCACGTTCGACGGGGATGCGATGGACTTTAGAGTGGTCGGCCATGTGTCTCGTTTTGTGATGCCCATTGTTCGTGCTCTCAAATGCCACGGCGTCATCGCCGCGACCGTCAAATAACCCCGCGCTCCACCAGCGCCGCGATTTCCGCCGCGTCATAGCCCAACGCGCCGTATACTTCGGTATTGTGTTCGCCCAGCTTGGGGGCGACGCCGATCTTCGCCGGGGTTTCTGAGAATTGCCAAGGCGAGCCATGGACTTTGACGGTCTCGCCAAGTTCTGGATATTCCTTCTCCGCTACATAACCGTTGGCGATCATGTTCGGATCGTTGGACGCTTCCAACAAAGTGTTGATCGGGCCGGCGACGAAACCACCGCTCCGGATCGCCGCGACCCAGGTGTCGCGGTCGGCCGTCGCGAACAACTCGGCCAAGGTGGCGAGGATCAGATCCTTGGACTCTTCCGACTCGACCGCCAGGCCAAGATCGCTAGCGCCTCGTTCCTCCAGGGCCCCCCAAAACCCAAGGGCTTCCATCGCTTCCTTCCAGGCGCGGTGATCCAGCTGAAAAACAAACGGTTTGCCATCTCGATCGTTGAAGCTGGCGGCGATGCCTGGGTATTGCCGGGTGCCGGTGACGCGGGCACCGGTAATCGGGTTCTTGTCACGCCACATGGTCGTGGTCATGGTCCAGCCCATCAGGCGAAAGATGCTTCCGACCAAAGAGGTTTCAACCTTCTGTCCGATGCCGGTGTTCTTGGCATAGAGCAAAGCCGCGAGCAGGCCGCCGAAGGTCAACATGGCGCAGGATTCGTCGGCCACCGACACGACTCCCGTGCGCATCAGTTGACCCGGTGCTGAATAGGCCTCGGCGATCCCTCCAAGCGCTTGACCGATGGCGTCGGTACCGGGACGGTCCGCATCGGGGCCACGGGTGCCATAGCCCGAGATAGAGGCATAGACCAGGGCCGGGTTTATCTTTTTTAACGTTTCATAGCCAAAGCCGTTTTTCTCGGCGGCGCCGGGGCGGAAGTTTTGTCCAAAGACATCCGCCGTCTTGACCAGTTCGTGAAGGATCGCGCGACCCTCATCCGATTTTAGGTTCAGGGTAATGCTTTTCACGCCGCGGTTATTGGTCTCGAAGAACGAACTTATCTCGCCCTTCAACTCGCCTGACGTGCGGTTGAAATCACCGGTTCCCGGGAGCTCTATCTTGATGACCTCGGCCCCGAGGTCGGCCATGAGCATATAGGGGACGGTCCCGGCTTGCGCGGTCGAACAAGCGACGACGCGTACGCCGGTGAGGGCGCCTGGCAGATCGGTCATGTCGGTTATCCTTGGTCAAGCGGAT
>JAPKDN010000054.1 GCA_028822575.1 Alphaproteobacteria bacterium
TCGGTGAACACGCTTTCCAGGCGTGCGCCTTAAGCCACTCGGCCATCCCTCCGCTGGGCGGCGGACATTAGCGAAGCAGGCTCGTTATTGCAACGCTCTGAAAGCAAGTGATCGTGGTTTGCGCGAGGCCGCCCGGTTGATTTAATGTGATAGAACTGCAACTCCATTCTAAGAAAAATGGACCGCGCACGGGAGTGACAAACAAGATGCGTCTTGTGATTGTGAGCATCGGCTGGATTCTCCTCGCGCTTGGCGTTGCGATCCTTTGCCATGATCTTGTTAAATGGCTGCTTACCGACTCTTTTGTCCTGATCGACGCGGGCTCGTTCTGGTTCGCGGTGCATGAGACTAGCTTGAAATTTGCGGAGCCGGCGATCGCTCGGTATGTGCATCCCTTTCTGTGGCACCCAGTTATGTCGACGATCCTGCTTGGGCCGGCCTTTATCGTGATTGGGCTGCCGGGTGCGCTTTTGGTTTTTCTTGCCCGCGGGCGGGTGCGCGGCGTGCATGGTGAGTTGTTCAAGGGATAGAGGAATTCTTCGCGCCTCCTCCTTGGCGCCACCGCCACGCGTGCTTATATCCTGCACATGGAACTTCTTAAAAAACTAAATCCGTTTCATGAGCGTGCCCCGATTGTTAGCGTTATCCGTCTGAGTGGGGTGATTGGTGACGCAGGGTCTATCCGTCCTGGTCTTAGTCTGCGATCCGTAGCAGGACCGTTGGAGGCCGCGTTTTCGGGGCGGCGGACCAAGGCGGTAGCCTTGGTCATCAACTCGCCTGGTGGATCTCCGGTTCAGTCGGACCTGATCCAACAGCGGGTGAGGGATCTCTCGCGCGAAAAGGATAAACCCGTCTTTGTATTTTGCGAGGATGTCGCGGCGTCCGGCGGCTATTGGATCGCGCTTGCGGGCAATGAAATTTACGCTAACCCAAGCTCAATCATCGGATCCGTCGGCGTGGTCTCGGCCGGCTTTGGCTTCGAGGACGCGATTGCGAAATTAGGAATAGAACGGCGACTTTATGCCACGGGGTCGAAAAAGGGCATGCTGGATCCATTTCAAGCTGAGGATCCGGAGCATGTCAGCCATTTGCGAACGTTGCAGGGTGATATTTTCGAACGCTTCAAAGCTTGGGTTCGAGAGCGACGTGGCGCCCGCTTGAAGGGAGACGCCGACGAATTGTTCAGTGGCGCTTTTTGGACCGGGAGTAAAGCGCTCGAACTTGGGTTGATCGACGGACTTGGCGACATGCGATCGGTTATGCGGGAACGTTACGGCGACAGCGTCCGCTTCCGTGTTCATGGCCCGCGCGAGGGGTTGCTGAAGCGCCTCGGGCTTCGGCCAGGCGGATTTCTGGCCAACGCTGATGGAACGGGCGGTTGGGCATCTGGTTGGGCTGACGAATTATTGGCGAGCATCGAGACACGGGCCTATTGGAATCGCTTTGGCCTTTGACATCCGGGGGAATCGGAGGAGGGAGCCCGTCTACTGCCATTGATTTTTTCCCCAAACATGGCATGCAAAAACAAAACCCCAGCCAGGTGATAGAAACTGACCCAAGGACGGGCGTTGGAACCTAATGGAGTAAAAATCTGGGTCGCCTGAAACGAGTAGGCACGATAGGATGGACGCGTTTGTCGGTCTGCGCGTTTCTGATTGGATGGGATGCTCTCTTGACAAACACCTTGATCGTCATTGGCGGCGGCCAAGCTGCGGTTTCACTGATCGCCAAGTTGCGCGGGCTTGGCGACAATCGGGCGATCGTCTTGGTTTCGGAAGAACCGGTGGCGCCGTATCAGCGCCCGCCACTTTCCAAGAAATATCTGCTCGGAGAGATGGATTTGGCGCGTTTGCTGATCCGCCCGGAACGCTGGTACGCCGACAACAACGTGACGCTTCATCTTGGGGTTTCGGTAGCGGAGATTGATCGCATCGAACGGGTGGTGGTGTTGTCTAATGGTGACCGTATCGTCTACGAGGGATTGGTGCTTACCACCGGCTCGACTCCGCGGGTGCTGCCCGCTGCGATCGGCGGTGATCTTAGCGGTGTGTATACCGTGCGCTCACTCGGTGATGTCGACGCGATGGCCCACGATTTCTCCCCAGGTCGTTCGGTTCTGGTCATCGGCGGCGGCTATATTGGCCTCGAGGCGGCTGCAGTGGCGGCGAAGCTTGGGCTGAAAGTGACCGTCCTGGAAAAGGCCATGCGCATCCTTCAACGGGTCGCGGCAACTGAAACCTCAGATTATTTTCGCGCCTTGCATTGGAAAAATGCCGTTCAAATACGGGAGGATACGGGTTTGAAACGGTTGCTAGGCGTTGATGGGCGGGTAACGGCGGTGGAACTGGACACGGGTGAGATCATCGAGATCGACTTCGTGGTCGTCGGTATCGGAGTCCGTCCGAATGACGGGTTGGCGACGGCCGCTGGTCTCAAAACTGACGATGGTATTTTGGTCGACGGTGCCTGCCGGACGTCGGACCCGGCGATCCTCGCCGCAGGAGACTGTGCCAGATTTCCGCTCGGAGATGGTCTGGGCCGGCTTGAATCCGTTCAAAACGCCGTTGATCAAGGTGAAGCTGCGGCAGAAAGCCTCGCCGGTCATGACGTCGACTATCGGCCGGCCCCATGGTTCTGGTCGGATCAATTCGATGTGAAACTTCAAATCGCGGGTCTCAACACCGGCTATGACCGGACGGTTGAACGGCCGGGGAAGCGAGAGGGGGCGCTGTCGGTCTGGTATTATCGAGGAGACAGGTTGTTGGCGGTGGACGCCATGAATGATGGTGCGACCTATATGATCGCCAGTCGCCTTCTAAAGGCCGGGCGAAGCCCTTCGGTGGAGCAGATCACCGATCCCACGCTTGATTTAAAGGCGCTTTTATCATGACGGAGAGACTTTGATGAACAGGAGGCTCGCGTGGCGTTGACAACCACACCCTCGGCCCTGCCAAACTCGGTTTGGGCCGTGACCGCGCCGCCACCGATCGAAACAACGCCCTTGGCGGGGGATATAACCACCAATGTGGTGATCGTTGGCGCTGGGTATACCGGGCTATCAACCGCGCTACATTTGGCGCCCGGCGTTAATACGGTGGTGCTGGAGGCAAGCGAGATCGGGTTTGGCGCGTCGGGGCGTAATAACGGATTGGCGATCCCGACCCTGGCCAAGGCCGATCCCGAAGAGATTTTGCGGATCTTTGGACCGGAAAAGGGCGAAGCGACGATCAATCTGATTCGGGACTCTGCCAAACTGGTGTTCGACTTGATTCGCGAACATAACATGGAGAAAGCGGGAGAGCAGAACGGCTGGATCCAGCCGGCGCACTCACCCGGCCGGATGCGCCTGGTGGAGCGTCGTTTGAACGAATGGACCCGACGGGGCGCCAAGGCCGATCTTCTGAGCCGAGAGGCGCTGCGAGATCTTATCGGCTCCGATGCTTGGCACGGCGGTTGGGTTGCCCATGAGGGCGGCACTGTTCACCCCATGGCTTATGCGCGCGGGTTGGCCAAGGCCGCGGCTGGCAAGGGCGCGCGTATTCATACCCGCTCTCCGGCGGTGGCGCTGGAACGTGGCCCCCAGGGATGGATTGTCCGAACCCCCGAGGGATCGGTGACGGCGGAACGAGTGGTGTTAGCGACCAACGCCTATTCAGATGATTTATGGCCAAGGCTTCGGCGGACATTCGTTCCGGTCAAAACTTGGCAAATGGCGACCAAGCCCCTGTCCGACAATGTGCGAAGATCTGTCCTGCCTGGGCGGCACGCGTTGTCGGATACGCGGGGGGACCTGCAATTCGCCCGCTATGATTGGGACGGTCGCCTGATTAGTGGCGCGTCCCTGATATTCGACGTCAACACGGAAGAGCGGTTGAAAGCCCAAGTCGGCGCGCGGCTGAAACGCAATTTCCCGCAACTCGGCGATGTGGAATGGGAGTTTGTCTGGAGCGGATTCCTCGCGATGACCCCGGATTTTCTCCCAAGACTACATGTCTTGGCACCCGGGGTGTTCTCATGGCTTGGGTGCAACGGTCGAGGTGTTGCCCTGGCAACGGCGATGGGGCCGGTTCTGGCGGATCTCGCCAAAGGTGGAAATCCAGAAGACGCGCCCTTGCCGATCATGGAGCCAAGGGCGATGCCAATGCATGGTCTGGTCACTCGTTTCGCGCGCACCGATCTATGGCGTCGGCGGCGCCTGGACACTGTGGAATACGGTAGCTGAAATGATTCTCAAAACAGACCGTCTCTTGCTCGGGCGACTGAACGAAGACCATCGCGCCGATATGATCGAATTTTATGGCGACCCCGACGTCATGGCGGTCCGCAAATATGGCGTGCGACACCCCCAGGGTGCGGGCCAGGCTTTGGATATCGCACTCCGGCATTGGGATGAGCATGGATTTGGGTTGTTTGCCGTCCATCACGGGGTATCGGACGATTTCATGGGAGAGTGCGGGCTAAGATACCTTGATGATGAAACTGCCGTGGAGTTGAGCTATGGGCTCTTGACGCGATTTCAAGGCCGAGGTCTCGCGACCGAGGCGGCGACGGCCTGTCTTGGCTTCGGCAAGAACACGCTTAACTTGCCGACCGTTGTCGCCTTCAGCCGCGCCGACAACATCGCCTCGCACGGGGTTTTGCGGAAAATTGGCATGGAATTTATTGGGTGTGACGATCGAGGCACGCACGGTGTCGTCAGATATGAAACGCGGCCATCGATGTGAGTTCACGGGACGTCAATACAATGTGAGAACCGGTCATCGTTGTTAAAAGACTTCTTTAATATCTCCACGCGACTATGAGATCGTTAATGTGAAGACGTATTTGGATATGTCCGGCATGGGAAACTTGGAAAATGGCTTGTTACCGTCGCCGGCCTCGACAAGGATTGGGCGCTAAAGGGGCGCATCGGAGAAATTACAGCGCTTTTCGCGAGTTTGTGATCAACATCACCGCGTGTGGGTTGGGATCCCGCACCGGAAACATTCAAGGCTGATCGTTTGCGGTGATTAAATGATAATTGGCTTGGTTTGGCCGACGGGGACCTTCGAGCCAGATGGGTTTTCTACCCCGAACATGTGGTTTACGTCCTTGGAAACGCGATGGTCATCGACCTGGACAATGACACGTATAGTTCGCGTTATCGACTTTTCGGAACGGTGATCGCGGAACGCTATGGCGAGGACCTTACTGGAACCACTGTCAACGTGACTGGTGGAAGCCTAGCACGGTATTTCGCCGCCGCCTTTCGAGCCGTCCTTGCGAAGGGGTGATCGTTATACACGCGGCATTTGCCTTCGGAGGACTCGCCCATCTGGGATGGTCAGCGACTGATTCTTCTCTTTGCGGATACCGATGGCGTGGCCCAACATTTTGTGGTTCCTCATTTGCCGTTTCGCCCACCCGTGGGCTGGTTGGCCCGAGCCATTTGCCAAGGTTAGCGTTTCGCCGAGTTATCCAATATCTTCGCCAAGGCGAACAGGTCGGGGTCGGTAAGTCCTTGATCGCGTAGCGAGGCGTTCGTGGCGGCGTAATAGTCAACACAGGAGCCGAACTTGCCTGATGCCACCGCGATATATTGGGCGGCGGTCTTGATGTCGATTGGACCGGTATATTGGGGATGCTCGCGGTTCACGACGAATGTCAGAGCGCGCGCCACACCGGCTTCGGTTTCAAGATCAAGCCAGCTTGGCAGATAGATGCCGGCATACATCTCACGTCGCCATAATGCGTCGAGCCCCGCATCTAGATGATCGTCGGACAGCGTAAAGACCGCGCCGTCGCAGGCGCCATTCGGTTCGGCGTCCAGACCGTAAAACAAGCCGGGATGTTCAAGGGATCCGCGCGCATGGACGGTCCAAAGGCAGGTGCGCCGCACCCAGCCAGACAGCCGGGCAGGCTCTCTATGATCGAATTCGAAGCATGGATCCCACAAGAGTGAACCATAGGCGAAAACCCGAATGGGGCCTCCCTTGGGATGGAGCGCCAAAGTTTGATTCAGGCTCTCGGCGCGCCGCTCATCGCTGATCGGTTCCACGGGCTCGGTCGGGGGAGGCTTGATCATGGCTAGTTTTTAGACACGGGCGTTGAATTTTACCATCCCTGATCGGGCGTGGGCTCCCGTGTTTGATCCGTGCGGGCTCATTACGTGACGAATTTTTACCCACCTCCGGCAAGAATGACGAGAGAAAATACCTCCTTGCGTCCTGGCAGTACGGTCACTGCTGGTCGACCCCTCGGTTGGTTAACTATCGCTACTCCGATTGAACCGCGGCGAGTGAGGGGACACAATAATTCTGCAGACAATGTTTAGAGTTGATGGGGCTTCTTTCATCCCCCGATGAAAGAATATTGATAGAGCATTCGATGCATCGGCGAGAACTTGGCTCTTTCGATGGGATGAATTTTGATGTCGTCGTCATTGGCGCCGGCATCAATGGCGCGCGCTATCTGGCCGCGGCTGGGTACTCGGTACTGCTAGTCGATAAGGGGGATTTCGGTTCCGGATCAACCAGCCGTTCTACGCGAATGTTGCATTGCGGTTTACGATATTTCGAGACGCCGCGGCCGGTTCTCGATTTTACTCTGGCGCCAGGGAAATTCGCCGTGGCTCTGCGAATGGCCAAAGCGGCGATGGAGGTTCGCGGCGAGATCGTTAAGGATTCGCCGGAACGTGTGCGGGCGATCAAGCCTTTGTACCCTATCTTCCGAGATGGCCCCTTCAAGGAATGGCAGGCGGATCTGGCGTTCAAGGTTCTTGGCGGATTTGGCCCAGCCGATGTGCCGCTCTAATATAAACGAATTCCCCGTGATCAATGCGGGGCGCTACCGTTCATATCGGAAATACGCGAGCCCGAGCGTCTGAAGTCAGTCGCGATGTTCACCAAGTATATGTCCGAGTGGCCCGAGAGGCTGTGCATCGACGCGGTGCTGGACGCGGAAGATATGGGCGCGGTTATCCGCAATTACACCAGAGCCTCTCTAGTGGCGCGCGACGATGCTGGCATTTGGCGGGTGAAACTCTCTGATGAATTTGGTTCCACCGATCAAGCCATTGTTTCGGCAGCGATCGTGTTGAACATGGCGGGCATTTGGGTCGACGACGTTAACCAGATCAGGGACGTCAACGTCAAACGCTTGATTCTTGGTGCCAAGGGATCACATATCGTCGTGAAATTGCCACTGGCTTTCAAGTGTTTTGGCATCGCGACGGTAAATTTCCTCGGCGAGCCACACTACTGTCTACCGAGTCAAGGAGGCTATCATCATATTGGCCCCACGGAGACCGTGTACGACGGCAATGTCGACGATATAAAGGTGGACGCTGGGGATCGGGCGTTCTTACTGGGCAAAACTAATAGTGTTTTGCCGGGGTTGAAACTTAAAGCAAAAGATATCGTCTACACCTGGGCGGGGGTGCGCCCTTTGGGGTTTGATGCTAAATATCCAAGAGGTAAATGCTCCGTTGAACTTCATGATCTCTCGAGCCAGGGTTTGGATAGCGTTTACGCGATGACGGCGGGGCCGCTCATGACGCATCGAACGGCGGGACGAGGCATCGCGGCCTTGATCGGCCGGAAGATCCCGCCATCGCATCAACCGCGCGACACAAATTTTGTTCCGAGAAAATTTCCGTAAAATCAAAACTCGCCGGCTCTGCTCGTGGGAAACCCACGGGTCAAACTTTCGGATATCGCGCATGCCGCAGCGAATGAACACGCGCTTTCGCTCGTGGATATCCTAATCTCGCGAACCGGTGCATTATATGACGCGGCGCTTTCGGTCGATGAAATGCGCCGGGCCGCGGAAGCAGCGTCTATACATCTGGGCTGGGATTACCGGGAAACTCAACGCCAGATCGAGATGCTGAGGGAGAGGCTCAGGAACACTTATGGAATGGGGTGATCAGAGTTGGCGGCAAGACCAACCATATAACGGGAAGTGCTTGGTGTTGCCGAACCGATTGATCCGTTGCAAGGTCCCTGTTCCTATAATCTCGATGAGAAGGTCAAATGATGACCATTGCGCCCGCGAATCTACTTTTTATCATGTCCGACGAACACCAGATGGGTGCCATGGGGTGCGCGGGTCATCCCATCGTCAAGACACCGAATCTGGACCGGTTGGCGAGCGAGGGGACACGGTTCGAGGCGGCCTACACGGCCTCGCCGATCTGTGTGCCGGCCCGAGCGGCCTTCGCCACCGGGCGACGGGTGCACGATACCGGATATTGGTGCAACGCGCATCCTTATGACGGAAAGGTTAAGAGCTGGGGCCATCGATTGCAGGAAACTGGGCACAGGGTGTTGTCCATCGGCAAACTGCATTATCGCGACGAGGCCGACCCGACCGGCTTTGATACCCAGGTTAATCCAATGCATGTGGTCGATGGCGTCGGTGATGTCATGGGGGCGGTGCGGGACCAATTGCCGGTGCGTCACCGAACCAAGGCGTTGTCTGAAAAGATTGGACCCGGCGACACGACTTATATCCAGTATGACCGTCAGATCACCGCCGAGGCCCAGCGTTGGCTGACCGAGGAGGCGCCGGAACTGGACAGGCCCTGGGTGGTCTTTGTCTCCTTGGTGTGTCCGCATTTTCCGCTGATCGCGCCGCCGGCGTTTTACGCGATGTATCCGCCCGACGAGATGCCTGCGCCGCGTGATCGACCCGACGACGGCGTGGCGCGTCATCCCTGGATCGAGGCTCAGGCGGGCTGTCAGATCTATGACCAGTTCTTTACTGAGGAAACACGGCGAATCGCCATTGCCTCCTATTATGGGCTCACCTCATTCCAAGATGATAATGTCGGCAAGGTCCTGGCGGCGCTCGATGGCGCGGGCTTATCGGAGTCGACCCGGGTCATCTACACTAGCGATCATGGCGATAATCTTGGCGCGCGCGGACTGTGGGGTAAGTCTAATATGTACCAGGAGTCCGCCGGCATTCCGATGATCGCGCGAGGGCCGGGCGTGCCGGTCGGCAAAATCGTTTCGACGCCGGTCAGCCTACTCGACGCCTATCCGACGATCCTGGAGAGCGTGGGCGAGGTTCTGACCGGGGACGAAAAAGCGCTACCGGGTGCATCGCTGTGGGATATTGCTAATGCCGACGATGACGCTAGCCGCGCGGTATTTTGCGAGTATCATGCGGTCGCGGCGACGACGGGGGCATTCATGATACGCAAGGGCCGCTTCAAATATGTTCATTACGTCGGCTTCCCGGCCCAGCTTTTCGATTTGGAGGCTGATCCGCTGGAACGCGACGATTTGGCCGCCGATCAAGGGCATGCTTCGGTAGTCGCCGACTTGGCGGTCGAGCTGCACAAGATCTGCGATCCCGAAGAAGTCGATCGCCGCGCCAAGACGGATCAGGCGGCGCTGGTCGAACGGCATGGTGGACGTGACGCGGTCCTGGCCAAGGGCAGCTTCAGCGGCACCCCGGCACCCGGCGAAAAAGCGGTCTACGGTTGATCAGGTCCCACAAAAGGTTTGTGTGACCGCCTGATCGGTTGTAGGTGGCGTGGCCAGGTCTTCATGGCCGGGATGGTCATCAAAAGGCGCGGTCACGACGGTCAGGAGCTCTTCCATAGGGCCGAAATTCTCAGCCTGGGCGGCGTGGTCGATGGCTCTTTGTACCTGATGATTGCGCGGGATGAAGGCAGGATTGGCGGCTCGCATGGCCCGGCGTCGGTCGGTGGCATCGGCCCCATCACTGGCGAAACGCTGACGCCACTTCCCATCCCATTCGTCATAGACCTCGGGAGCGTCAAAGAGCGTCCGCACCATGGCCTTGGCCGCGGTGTCGCCGGCCGGCGCGTCCGATAGGCGTCGAAACGTCAGAGTGAAGTCGGCGCGCTGATTTTCCATCCTTGTGAGCAGGTCGAGAGCAAGCTCGAAATTCTCCTTTTTCGCCGCCGGCAGCCCTATCTTGGCGCAGAGCCCACCGTGAAAGGTGGTCTCGAAACGTGGCCAGAAACCGCCTAACGCCTCCTTGGCTTTTTCGATCGCCGCGTCCTCGACGTCGTCCAACAGCGGAAGCAATGTCTCGGCAAGGCGGGTGACGTTCCATAGCCCGATCGAGGGTTGCTGATCGAAGGCATAGCGACCGCCCGTGTCGATGGAGCTATAGACGGTCTCCGGGTGGAATGTATCCATGAACGCACAGGGGCCATAGTCGATCGTTTCGCCTGAAACCGCGCAATTGTCAGTGTTCATCACGCCATGGATGAAGCCGACCAGCATCCAAGAGCCGATAAGCGAGGCGGTGTTCAGCGCGACCGTTTCCAACAAGGCCTGATAAGGATTTGCCGCCTTTTTGGCATCTGGGTAATGCCGGTCGATGACATAATCCGCCAGGGTTTGGATCGCCGCCACGTCACGTTGACCATGGAAATATTGAAAGGTTCCGACGCGAATATGGCTGGAGGCAACGCGGGTCAGGATTGCGCCGGGCTCTGGGCCCTCACGCCGCACGATCTCGCCGGTCATCGCCATCGCTAATGCCCTGGTGGTCTTGACACCCAAGGCGGCCATGGCCTCGCTTACGATATATTCCCGCATCACGGGGCCAAGCACGGCGCGTCCATCGCCCATTCGCGAATAAGGAGTTGGCCCCGAACCCTTGAGTTGAATATCCCGGCGAAGGCCGTCGGTTCCCACGATTTCACCTAATAGGATCGCGCGCCCGTCGCCAAGCCTTGGTACCCAATTGCCGAACTGATGGGCCGCGTAGACCATCGCCAGTGGCTTGGCATTTCCAGGGATCAAGTTGCCGGCAAAAACCCTCGCGCTGTCGGGGCCATCCAGGATTTCGGGATCGATCCCAAGACTTGCTGCCAACCGATGGTTCACCTTGATCAGTCTCGGTGCCGAGACTGGGGTTGGATCGAGCTTGGTGTGGAATTTTCCCGGGAGCCGTGCATAGCTGTTGTCGAACGGAACGGTATCCCAGTTCGCGCTGTTCAATGTCTCTTGGTTGATGGCGTCCACGGGGTGGGTTCCTTATGTCGCGAGTTCGTCGGAGTGTATCGTGAGTCTCGATTTTATTCCTGCTTTATTTGGTCACTGTTAAGTGCGCACACTAGCCTTGGCGAGCATTGCCCCTGGGGTTTTCGTGTTAAACTTCCATCGAAAGATCACCAACGGGAGCAGTTTTAGCATGACATCCTTCGAGTTTCATTTCGATTTTGCCAGCCCTAATACTTATTTCTCCCACAAGTTAATTCCAGGGATCGAGCAGCACACGGGCGTCGCTTGTGTTTATGTGCCCGTGCTTCTGGGCGGGGTTTTCAAGGCCACTGGCAAC
>JAPKDN010000808.1 GCA_028822575.1 Alphaproteobacteria bacterium
CACGCCTTCAGAGGATCCACCGATGACCAATTCCTTCATTTCCACACGTTACGACATTCTGGCGGAGCTTAATGGCTTTCGCGTCGAAATCGACGACACGTGCGAGCGCGCCGATATCATCCTCGACCGGTCGCCGTTAAACATCATCGAGATCCCCCAGCGCGAGCAACTGCGGCTGGTCTTCGAGGAGTTGGACAAAGACGACCGGGTGCGGGTTATCGTGCTGCGGGCCGAGGGCAAGCATTTCTCCTCCGGCGGCAATATCGCCGGGTTTCTCGCCGCACCTCCGGAACTGGTCTCGCGTCTTGCCGACAACATGGCCGCGCCGGCGCGCTGTCATAAGCCGGTCATCGCAGCGAACCGGGGCTATACTTTTGGTGTTGGCTTCGAAATTTCGCTGGCTTGCGATTTCCGCATTGCCTCCGAGACCACCCAATACGCCCTGCCTGAACAGCGGATTGGCCAAATTCCAGGCTCTGGCGGCTCAATTCGACTACTGCACATGATCGGCATGCAACGAACCAAGGACATGACGTTCCGCTCGCGCCGGGTCTCGGGCGCCGAAGCCAAGGAATGGGGCTTCATTCTCGATTGCGTGCCCGACGACGAACTGGAGTCTGCGACAGACAAGTTGGTGGGCGAACTGCGTGAATTCTCGCCACTGGCCCAACGGACCATCAAGGGCGTGTTGAACGCCGCTCAGAACACCACGGTCGAGGCCGGCATCGAAATCGAGGGTAACGCTTATGGCCGCTTGCGCACGTCGGCGGATTTCGCCGAGGGCGTGGCGGCGTTTCATGAGAAGCGCAAGGCGGTGTTCAAGGGGGAGTGAGCGCTCCGGGATGTTTTGATTTGCGCCGGATGATGATTTTGATCGGCGCGCCAGCTAAAGGCTAGGGCTTGTACGATGGATACCAGGTCCAGGCGCGCGGCCCAAGAGTGGCCAACATAACTTCGCTGCTCACGTCCGCCCGGCCTTGGGCCAGAGCACCAGCTTTTTCTGGCGCGACGATTGTTGAATGCGATTGGCACGCAATCAACGAGAACATTACCTCCTTCTTGCCTCCCGCGTCCGTTCCACGCGATAACATCGCATACTAATACGCACCTTCAGGGGAGATAGAGTCATGAAGATCGGTTTCATCGGTTTGGGGATCATGGGCGCGCCGATGGCGGGTCATCTGTTGGCAGGCGGGCACGAGGTGGTCAGCTCCATCCATAAAACCCTCGCCCCCAAGGATTTGGTCGATGCCGGCCTGACTGTCGTCGATAGTGTTAAGGCGGCGGCCAAGGCCGCGGAGATGATCATCGTCATGGTCCCGGATACGCCGCAAGTAGAGGCTGTGCTGTTCGACGCTGGCGGTGTCGCTGAGGGGCTTTCGGCTGGCAAGCTGGTGATCGATATGAGCTCGATTTCGCCGATCGAGACCAAGATCTTCGCCGAAAAGATCAAGGCCCAGGGCTGTGGTTATCTCGATGCGCCCGTCTCTGGTGGCGAGCTTGGAGCCAAGGCGGCGTCGCTGACCATCATGGTAGGCGGAAGCCAGGCCGATTTCGATCGCGCGACGCCGGTGTTCGAGCTGATGGGCAAGAACATCACCCTGGTCGGAGATAACGGTGTTGGCCAGACCACGAAGGTGGCGAACCAGATAGTCGTCGCGCTCACCATCGAGGCGGTGGGTGAGGCGCTGGTCTTCGCGTCCAAGGCCGGCGCCGACCCGGCCAAGGTACGCCAGGCGCTGATGGGCGGCCTAGCTCAATCACGCATTCTGGAAGTGCACGGCGAGCGGATGATCAAGCGGACCTTTGACCCGGGCTTCCGGATTGAATTGCATCAGAAGGACCTGAATCTGGCTCTGCAAGGCGCCAAAGCGCTTGGCGTTAGCCTGCCGAACACCGCGACTACCCAGGAGTTGTTCAATTCCTGCGCCGCGCATGGAGATCAGGTCTTGGATCATTCTGGCATGGTCACCGCGTTGGAGCGGATGGCCGGGCATAAGGTCGCCGAGGGCTAGGAAACGGTATTCGCTCCATAAAATGGGGTGCCGTGCTCCGTTCGACATGGGCGCTTGGCATATCCGGGACGGCCAGGGAGGTTTTCATTTTCATGGCGATGAAG
>JAPKDN010000809.1 GCA_028822575.1 Alphaproteobacteria bacterium
GCGTCTTAAACAACCTCCAAGGCTAGCAGACGCCGCGTTTGGTCTGAACCATAAGACCGCTTCGAAAGATCACGCAGCGTCACGCCATCACAATGATCTCGAAGCTCAATCGCCGCAGCCATAGAGAACTCCCCATGTTCGAAAGACTGAATCATAAATCACTTAATGTCGGAATCCCGACAGTGAATCTTAATCAACAGGCGTTTGCATAAGGCGGGGATCGGCACCGGTATTAGTCCAACGCACTGGGTTTCGCCCCCAGTGAGATCTCCATGAAATCCAACAATACCTTGGAAGGAATGCCTGTAATCGGCAAACCGTCACGGCGCTGGTATTCCCTGATCGCGGCCCTTGTTTTTGGGCCCACGATCCCATCCAGCCTTCCTTCATAAATCCCACTAATGCGCAGAAATGACTGTATATTCGCAACCGTTGTACCCGTTGACCCTACCTCTGCGTAGGTGTCGGCGGTTTCCTCGAAAGTCGCGCGCGCTGTATCCAGCACACCAGTGTCGCGAAGCAAAACTAGTCGATTGGTTGCCTTGTCGTGGCCCGAAGAAGACGCTTTCTCATAAAGAGCCAAGGCTTTTTTCATGTCCTTAGGCACTCCGAGGCCATCCTCTGTAAGAACCGCCAAGTTATACGTGGCGCGTGCAACCCCTTGGTTTGACGCCGCCTTGAACCACCCCGCCGCTTCGACATAGCTAAGTGGAATGCCGCGTCCCTGCAGGTAGAATATGCCGAGATTGTATTGGGCGAGGGGATGCAATTGTTCCGCCGCAGCATGATACCAAAGCAGAGCCCGCACATCATCCTTGGTAACGCCCAAACCACGTTCATAGAGAACAGCCAAATTGTACTGGGCATTTGACGCCCCTTGGATTGCGGCCTCTCGGAACCATTCCGAACCCTCCGCTAAGTCCTGTTTAATACCATCACCTTGGATTAGACGCCGCGCCAGGTCGTGTTGAGACCTGGGATTGCCGGCGCGGGCGCTTACCCTTAGCGAGGATAAGAGCGCCGCCCCGTCTAAGGTGCTCGACGGAATTTGGGTCTGCTTGACGGGAGGAGCGATTGGCAGGGTTGCGGGAATCGTTTGACGAGGGGCAGGTCTGGGTAGAGTAAATCTTGGTGATCTTATTGATAAGCTCGGTGATTTAGCTGATTTTTCGTTCTTATTGACGAGGGGTCTACCAAGCAATGCGATCCGTGGGTCGTCTGCGGAAGCGGCTTTCGATGAAAGGCTGACGCGTTCTTGCGCAATGGGTTTTTCCTGGTTTTCGACGTTCTTAGGGGGCTTGGGCGTCGTAGTAGTGCTGGTCGGGCCCACAACGTCCCCGGTGTCAGTTGACCGTATTAGCGCGGCGTCCTTCGGCTCCAGTTGAAGTTTCACCATCCGGCCTTCATTGGAAATCTCGGTCACCTGATCGACGGTTGCATGATAGGAGTCACGTAGGGTTCTAACAGCGCCACTGGCGTGATTTGCCGCGATCGCACGCGCCTTGTCACGCTCCGCGCCGAGCCCGAGATCATCAGCAAGAAAATATCCTACGACGCCCGAGACGAGAACCAAGAACGGAAGGAGGCTGGCGGCGATGCGTAACCTCCGGGACGATTTTTTACCGGCGCCCGCTTGAGCTTCGACACTAGCGAGGTCTGGGTCCGATTCGAACCCGTTTTGGACACCAGTAAACCTAATGCCCGATTGTGCTTCCAGATCGGTCTTGGGGTCCGGCAAGGCCGTTAAACCCCCGGTAATCGTAGGCTCCTCGTCATAGTCTGTGCGTGGATCCACCATGTCGAGCTCTGATGTTGGCGGCACAACCCCCAGCCTTGCCTTAACAGACGGTGGGGTGAGTTCATCAAAGTTCAGAGCCCCGAGCGGTCCAGTTGGTGGGATGGGTTCGGGGCGATATCGAGGTGATGCGTTGGGTGCATCGCTTTCCACCGCCGGTTGGGTACTAAGTGCGGAGTCATGAGGCGTGTCGGGGGAGGCCTCTATTGCCAATATGGGGGCTGACAAAGATCCCGGTGGCGGCTCCGGCGCCGGGCCCGGGTAAGGCGCGGTGGCCATATCCGCTTCGTTAATTATCGGCGTGAAGGGTTCTACCTGAGGGGG
>JAPKDN010000810.1 GCA_028822575.1 Alphaproteobacteria bacterium
GGACGTGCCGGAGACCGTCGACAGCGTCGTCATCTCGGTACCTGCCTCCGTCGCCCTAAAGGTGATCCAGGAATGCGCCAACTCCGGTGTAAAAAGCGCGGTTGTTTTTACCTCGGGCTTCGCAGAAATCGGCGAGGCCGGACTGGATGCTCAGGCGGAGATCGGACGGATCGCACGGGAAAGCGGCATGCGGATCGTTGGGCCAAACTGTCTTGGAGTATTCAACCTTGAGCTAGGTTGGTTTGGGACGTTCGCCAACACCCTAGCCAGCCGAAAAATTCCAACCGGGCCAATTGGGATCGTCACGCAAAGCGGTGCATATGGAGGACATCTTTTCACCATCTCGCAAAATCGAGGCGTTGGCACCAATTACTGGGTGACCACGGGGAATGAAGTCGATGTCTCAGTCGCCGAGGTCATTGAATATTATACCGAGGTCGACTCAATCAAGGTCATCGTTGCCTATGCCGAGGGCATCAAGGACGCGGAACAGATGTGCCGGGCGCTGGACAAGGCCCGCGCCGCCGAGAAGCCGGTGATCTTCATGAAAGTCGGAAGCACCGAAGCCGGCGCGCGCGCCGCCGCCTCGCATACAGCCTCCCTTGCCGGCGCCGACGCGGTCTTTGACGGATTGTTTCTACAATACGGCGCCTACCGGGCAGAGACCACCGAGGAGATGGCTGACATCGCCTATGTTTGCCAGTTCGGGCGCTATCCCAAGGGCAACAAGATAGGTCTGCAGACGATTTCCGGTGGTGTAGGCGTACAGCTCGCCGATGCGTCGACCAAACGGGGCTTCGATGTTGCGCCGCTTCCCAACGCGACCCAGAAGAAGATCCTCGACCTCATCCCCTTCGCCGGTGTGAACAACCCCGTGGACTTCACCGGGCAAGTCCTAAACGAGCGTCGTTTCCTCGAGGACAGCATGCGCCACGTCATCGATGAAGGTGGCTATGACGCTCACATCCTCTACATGGCCAGCCTGCCGGTCTCGCAGTTCACTGGCGCGCTCAGCCTGGAAATATTTACCTTACTGAGAAAACAATATCCTGAGGAATTGCTGATCATGAGTATGATTGCGACGCCGGAGGGTCGCAAGCAATACGAGGCTCTTGGCTATCCCTGTTTCGAGGATCATTCACTCGCCGTGCGCGCGATGGCCGGGCTGCGTTATTTCGGCGAAGTCTTCGAACGAGGACGCCCAGACATGCCGCCGGCGCTCCCCGCCAAAGCGCTACCAGCGCCCGCTACTGCCGTGGGAGAGCACGTGGCCAAGAACATCATATCGTCCGCCGGCATCCCCATCGCCCGCGAGACGCTCGCCGCCAACGCCGATGAATGCGTCCTCGCCTGGAAGACCTTCGCCGGGCCGGTAGTAATGAAGATCGTCTCCCCAGACCTACCACACAAGACCGAGGTCGGGGGTGTGTTGCTAAACATCGACGGTGAGAAAGCGATCCGTCAGGGCCATGCCACACTGCTAGAACGCGCCCTCGCGGCCAAGCCAGAAGCCCAGATCGACGGAGTAATCGTCGCCGAAATGATCAAGGGTGGTGTCGAAACGGTGATGGGCGTGGTCAGAGATCCCGTCTTTGGCCCCGTCGTAATGTTCGGTATAGGTGGTGTTTTCGTCGAAGTTTTGAAAGACGTGACCTTCCGGATCGCACCCTTCGGGATAGACGAAGCGCGTCGGATGATCGATTGTATCCGTGGACGCGCGATGCTGGACGGTGTCCGGGGCGCCCCACCATCAGATATCGAATCACTGGCAGAGGCCCTGTCACGCCTATCGGTTTTCGCCGCTGCGAATTCCGGCGCTATAGATTCAATCGACATCAACCCATTCATTGTTTTGCCGAAGGGCGCGGCGGCGGTGGATGCGTTGATCATACCGCGCGAAGTTGGGTAGTCTGGGCTTGATCACAATGGCAGGGCAACGGCACAAAAATTTATAAGTGTTGTCATCTCATCGAAAATCTCGGCCCCGTCGCGTTAACTCGCTTAGAAGGCATTTTATCGCTTGCGAACTTCACGTCCCGTCGCCGGTTGTTCCGATGCCGCCCCTTATAGTTAGCCTACCAACAGGATCAAAACAATTCGCCATCGCCGTGATTACCG
>JAPKDN010000811.1 GCA_028822575.1 Alphaproteobacteria bacterium
ATTTCTGGTGCCAACCGCGGCATCGGCCGAGGTTTGGCGGAGGCGCTGTACGACGCCGGATATAGTCTCAGCTTGGGCGCGCGAAAGCCCGAGAGCCTGGACGCGGTCACCGCCGGATGGGCGCCGGAGCGGGTTCTGGCCGCCCGCTATGATGCCGAGGACAAGCAGACACACCGGGATTGGGTGGCCGCCACCGTGGCCAAATTCGATCGCATCGACGGGCTGATGAACAATGCTGGCATCTTTGAGGATGTCTCCATCGAGGAGGGCGACGACGAGGCCCTGGACCGAATGTGGGCGGTCAATGTGAAGGCGCCCTTGTCGATGACCCGGCTGGCGCTACCGCATCTAAGAGACTGCGGAGCCGGGCGCATCATCAACGTGGCCTCGCTGGCCGGTAAGGCGGTCTATGGCAGTGGCGTCGGCTATTCCATGACCAAGTTCGCCGCCGTGGCCCTGTCCCACGCCACCCGGCATGCCGGCTTCGATGACGGCGTGCGCTGCACGGCGCTGTGTCCGGGTTACGTGGTCTCGGACATGACGGCAGACGTCGCCAGCACGCCGCAAGACAAGATGATCACCCAGGAGGACATCTCGTCCGCCGTGTTGACGCTGTTGGCGTTCTCCAACAACGCTTCGGTCGCGGAGTTGATCATCAACTGCCGCGCCGATGTTGTGGCTTAGGTTGGTCCGTTAGCCGAACTTGGCCAACAGTTCCGCTGGGATGTGCGGCACCGGATCTGATTTCTGCCAGGACGGCAGAGCCTCGACCCGCGCCATCCAGCCGCGAATATTCGGATAATCATCCAGCGGCAATTGCTGTAATCCGTGCAGATGCATCGGCGACGCCACCGCGATATCGGCGATGGTGGCATGGTCGTCGCACAACCAGTCGCGTCCGGCGAGGGCCGCTTCCAACACCTTGGCGCGGGCGTGGAAGGTGGGGGCGTGGTTCGACAGCACCTCCTGGTCCGGCTTGTCGTCCAGGATGATCTTGACCACGTTCTCCACCAGATAGACGTAACAGGCGTCAAACCACTTGCTGCCTTCCCACAACAGCCAGCGGGTGATGTCGGCGCGGATTTTCGGATCGGCCGGATAAGCCGCGTTGGCACCGGATTTTTCGCAGGCATAGACCAGGATCGCGTTGGATTCCCACAACTTCAGATCGCCATCGACCAGGGCCGGCATTTCGGCGTTCGGGTTGATCGCGGTGAAGCTGTCCTGCTTGTGATCGCCGGCGAAATAGTTGAGCAACTCGGCGTCATATCCGGCACCAATCAAATCCAGCCCGGCCACAACCTTGCGGCAGTTCACGGTGATCGGATCATAATAAAGCTTCATGAAAGTCTCCTTCGATTTGGTTGGGCGGGTCGGTTGGCGCGGCCAATGCCGAGGCCAGCACCGGTGACCAGGGCGAGTTTGGCTATACTTGCTGTCATGTTTTCAGTCTCTCAATCAGGGAGATCGCATCCGATCAGCCGCCCAGTTCCTCCCAAAATAACCGCGCGCCCGCACCTAGCGCCCGCAGTTTGGCCTCGGGTACATCGCGCGGCAAGGAGGCCATGCCGCAATTGGTGCAGGCGATGATGCGCTCGGGGTCGACGAACTCGGCAGCCCGGCAAGAGTGTCGGCCACTTGCTCGGGCGTCTCGACCGTCGTGGTCGCGACATCGATGGCGCCGACCAGGATCTCCTTGTCCGGCAGCAACCCCAGCACCGAAATCGGCACGTTCGAGGACGCGCATTCCAGCGAAACATGATCGCGCAGATCAGGGCCCCGGTCGAGGGGGCACCACCCCCCAGTAGCCAACGCCATGCACTGCATCTCTCGTGACAACGACTGGGAGAGCACGCGGGGGGCAGGCCGCAAGGATATCGAGCGGGCTCGTAAGGAGAACGCCAAAGGACCCGGCTGAGTAGGACGCCCGGAAGCCCTTATTGGTAAGAGGGTTCTTCCTGCGATTTTGGTGGGGGCGATACTTTCAAACGTGGACGTGAAGTCCGAAGGACCGTCTTAGGCCCGGCGGCCATGCGCCTATAGAGGTCATCCTCCTCAGCCTGAGTGTAGGGAGGTTCGTGCATGACGTAGCCCTTGGGGCTGAGAAATTGAACCA
>JAPKDN010000812.1 GCA_028822575.1 Alphaproteobacteria bacterium
ACCATGGCGCCCTACTCGCGGCCTTCAACAAGGCATATCGTCGGCGTTATGGCCGGAACGAGGATATGCCGGTTGAAATTCTAACCTGGCGTCTGGCCGTCGAAGGTCCGCGATCAGCGCTTGGCGAGACACTTCTGCGCCGGCAATCGGCGGAAGCGTTTTCCAGCACGCCCACCGGCCACCGGCCAGCCTGGTTTGGCACCGAATTCCAAGAGACACCGATTTATCGACGTGCCAATCTTGGCCCGGACACCGAGATCAAGGGCCCGGCGATAATCGAAGAGGTCGAATCCACCACGATCGTTCCGCCGGAATTCGATTTGACCATCGATCGCGCTCTCAACCTCGTCTTGCGAAGGACCAGGAAATGACCGAGCTTCCATTCGTCGATTGGCTCGCGGGCCGCCTGCATAGTGCGGGGACGCGATTTATGTATGGCGTGCCCGGCGGCGGCACCAGCCTTGACCTGATCGACGCGGGCGCACGGCGCGGCGTTCGCATGGTGCTTACCGCCCGCGAAGACGCGGCGGTGATCATGGCCGGTGTTTCAGCCGTGCTCGCCGAAGCGCCGGGCATCGCTTTCTCAACCAAGGGACCGGGTTTGGCATCGGCGGCCAATGGCATAGCCTCCGCGGCTCTCGACCGGATGCCGGTTCTGCTGATGGCCGAAACCTTCGGCCCCGGCGAGACTAACTATGTTAGCCATCAGGTTTTCGACCAAGCCGCCATGGTGACCCCTCTTCTGTCCGAGGGCGGCGGTCAGGTTCTTGAAGCCAGCACGCGCGCCGTCGAGGACTGGCTGTCTCGCGGCCCCGCACCCGCCCGAATTCCCGCCGCCATGTTCGCGACCACGGCGGATCTACGCCAACCTGTCACCGAAGCGAACGCCGGTGCGCCCTCCCTGGTCGAGGAGCAACCCTCCCCCGCGTCACTTCAAGCCGCGGCCCAGCTCGCGTCGGAAGCGCGCAACCCCGTGATTGTCATCGGTTTGGAAGCGGCGCGGGAGAGCTTGGAAGCTCTGATCCAGGACTTCGTCGAGCGCCTTAACGCGCCGGCCCTAACCACCTATATGGCGTCGGGCGTGCTGCCCCACGATCACCCGAACAATGCCGGGACCTTCACCGGCGGCGCGATCGAGCAAGTCTGCGTCGGCGAGGCCGATCTGATTATCGCCATCGGTCTCGATCCGGTCGAATTGATCCGCAAGCCCTGGACCTATGATGCCCCGATCCTCGATCTCTGCGAGATTGAAAGGACGCCGCATTATTTCACACCATTGAAGCGGCTTGTGGGCGACCTGCCCAACATACTCTCGGCGCTGACGGCGGAAATTCCAGCGGCGCGTGTTCAATCGACATGGACCGGCGCGCGGATCAAGGCGCATCGGGACCATTTCACCGGCGGACTGCGGATCGAGAACGCCGATGGCCTGTCACCAAGCGCCGTCGTTGATATTGCCGCCGAAGCCTTCGCCGGAAAGCCCCGGCTCGCGGTGGATGCCGGCGCGCATATGTTCTCCGCCTGCGCTTACTGGCCGGCGTCGAAGGCCCGCGACGTCCTGATCTCCAATGGCCTGGCCAGCATGGGTTTCGCCATCCCCGCCGGCATTGCCGCGGCCCTGCATGATCCCGACAGAGGCGCGGTCGCGATGACCGGCGATGGCGGCGCGATGATGTGCCTGGGAGAACTGAAAACCGCCGCCCATACCTGCGCCAAGGTTTGTTTCATCATCTTCAACGACGGCCGTCTCTCGCTGATCGATATCAAACGCGAGGAACGCCAGATGCCGGACCTTGGGTTGTCATGGGAACGCCCGGACTTCGCGGGCATCGCGGCGGGCTTTGGCATCAAGGCATGGACCGCAAGTGATCTCGACGAAATGCGGGATGCCTGCCGCGCGGCGGCGGATCACGACGGCCCAACCCTGATCGACGCCCACGTCGGCTCCGGTGGATATTTCGATCAGTTGAAGGCCTTGCGCGGGTAGGCTGTTTCACCCTTGCGAAGGCACACTGTCGCCCGTCAAATTCTTATCCGTCGGCCCCCAAGCCTCGGAACCATTACCCCTCGAACATCGCCCGCGCCTTGGCCATGTCATAGGCTTGTTCGGTCAGGT
>JAPKDN010000813.1 GCA_028822575.1 Alphaproteobacteria bacterium
CCGCGATGTAGCCGGTGGACACATCGACGATCGGTGCTTGCACCTTGCACGGCTCCTCGCCCTCGACGCCGATCAGCGACATCAAACCCGAGGCCGCCTGAATGATACCATCAACGCCGGCTTCATCCGCCATTGGGCCGGTTTGCCCGAACCCCGTGACCGAGCAATAGATCAGCTCAGGCTTGGCCTTGCACAACGCTTCATGACCAAGTCCAAAGCGTTTCATCACGCCTGGCCGGAAGCTTTCAACCACCACATCCGCCGACAGGCACAACCCTAACGCGGCCGCGCGATCGGTTTCCTGCTTTAGGTCGAGAGTGATGCCTTTTTTGCCCCGATTAAAGCAGATATAGACTGGGCTATCATCGCCGTACCAAGGTGGTCCGAGCTTTCGGCCAAGTTCCCCCACTGGTGGCTCGACCTTAATCACCTCGGCGCCCAGATCGGCAAGCGTCATGGTGCAGTTTGGACCGGCGCCGATCGCTGTAAAATCCAAAACCTTTAGGCCTTTCAAACTATCGCGTAGCATGGGCTTTCCTTAGTGGTCCTTGGTCGGCGGGACGCGTTGACAATGATGTTAAAGAGCAGCTCTGCGAACGGCAATGGAATCGATTGACCCGTGTCGAACATCGAATGTCATCGATGGGTTTGTCGTTTCGCGCTCAAGCATCGCTTGCGACAGTTTCTGCAGGATTTTCCACGCCGTCGTTTGCATCACGCGGAGGCGTCGGGCCGTCTCTAGGCTCGATATCCCCGTCTTCGACTGGGTCACCAGGTAAATCGCCTCGAACCACATGGTGAGGTCAAGCTTGGTCGAATGGAAGATGGTGCTGGCGATCAGCGAGACTTGGCGACGACGCCGGCGAATTGATATAACTTGCGCGTGGCGATCACTGTGCAGCACTTACCGCCGCGGCGAGGGCAAGCGAAACCGTTGGGCCAGCACTAATCGTAAGGCGCTTTGTGGCAGAGCTCCTCTGCACCATACAAAGCACGAAAATCGTACCCACTCAGCCCTTTTTGAGATTGCATCTTATTGCGCACCAAGGATAAACCCGTTGATCGATCTGTCATGTTCATGGTTAGCGCCAACGAAAATACGCTGAGGATAGTGCGTAACGAGGTAATTCAAAGACGGACTCGTCTCACTTCTACATTGAATACCATTCGGCGGTTTCATATTGAGCCTTGAGTATCGATTCGGCCAACTTTGGCTCGTTTGCAAGAACCAAAGCAGCTTAACCCAAAGCGAGAGCGGCACCTTCGATATCGTCTTCTGTAGCTCAAAAAACCATTTGTGTCAGTTTCTTAATCCGCGCAGGCGATTTCTTTGAAACCAACGGTTAGATAAACTGCTCTCATCGCTTCCTACGCAGGTAGGCCAAATCCCACGAAACGGTGGAGCGACAGTAAAATTCACGATCATTCGGACTCCGAAGGAACGTTTTGGTGCTTCATGGCTTCTAATGTGGTCCAGTCAAACCGTTGCGCTAGGTCGTTATACTTTTTTGTATACGTAGCGATAAAATCTGTTTTGAATTGTCGCTTGGTCTGCATGAACGCGATTGAATCAATTTTCCTTGCTGGAGATGGTTTCGCGATTCTACAAGCAATGACAGGCATGTGATAAATTTCTGAAATTAGTTTATTGGATTTTGCGACATGCTTGGATGACATAACTAAATATTCCACCTCAATTTGCCCAACCGCCGACAGTTTTGCTCAAAATGTAAAAATATTATTTGGCGAAAATTCTTCCGGCCAAACATAGATATCACCATCCTTCAAGTTGAATGGCACCACGTCAATTTGAACAGGTTAATCCTCCTTTATTCGGCGTTGAAAACAATAAGTCCAGCAGCTACCCCCGCAGCCTTCAACAGCGCCGCGTGGTCAAAAAGTACTTTCACGCCGCCACTAGGCCGAGCGTCGGCACCGTCTGCAACCATGACCGTGCCCGTCGACCTTGAACAAAACCTCTCCTGAACAAGAATTCAGTTCCCGGCTCTTTGTCTGGAAGCGCGGGAGGAAGCATGATTGAAAACTCAGATTGATCGAGCAAGTTCTCACTGGATCGCTATTCGGAGCATTTTTGTCTGAAAGGGTTACAGCACAA
>JAPKDN010000814.1 GCA_028822575.1 Alphaproteobacteria bacterium
GATTGCTTTTACTCCAACAAAGAGTGGTTTCAATCAAACTGATGCTAATTCCCAGTTGATTCGAAGTTTTGATACGCCGATGGAAGACCCCGCCGACGCTCGTCTTGGCCGCTTGACCCTGGCCATCGCCGGTCTCGCCGCGATGGTGACCTATCTCGATACCACGATCTTATTCGTCGCCTTCCCCGATATCAGCCGTAACTTCGGGGAGCCGCCGGCGTCGACCCTTTCCTAGGTGTTGAACGGCTACACCATCATTTTTGCGGCACTCCTCGTTCCGATGGGAAAGCTTGCCGACCGCCTCGGGCACAAACGGGCGTTTCTCGTGGGTTCCGCCACCTTCACCGTGGCGTCCATGGGCTGCGGTCTGGCGCCGAGTATTGAGTTGTTGATCGTTACCCGCGTTCTCCAAGGCATCGGCGCCGCGATCCTGATCCCAGCCTCGCTCGCGTTGGTCATGGCCGCTTATCCGCGGGAAAAACTCCCGCAGGTCGTGGCGATCTGGGGAGCTATCGGGGCGATGTCCGCCGCACTCGGCCCCTCGCTCGGCGCGTTCGTCGTCGATACGCTCGGCTGGAGATGGGCGTTTTTTCTTAACCTGCCCATCGGCGTCATCACGGTCGCGGCCGGCCTCCGCTTCCTTCGTGAATACGAAGACCCCACGGTTCGGCTTCCCGCGCCCTTAGGAGTTGTGCTAGTCGCGCTCTCGGCGGGTTCGGTGTCCTATGCCCTAGTCGAGTCCGACACGGTCGGCTGGGCGAGCGCCCAGACCGTGGTCGTCCTTGCCTTCGGTCTGGTTCTACTTAGCGCCTTTATCATCCACCAGCGCCGGACAAGTTCCCCGACCCTCGATCTCGAACTTTTCGCGGTTGGGAATTTTCGATGAGGAAACCTCGCGATGTTCGTCTACTCGATGGCATTCTCGACGATGTTCTTTGGACTGATCCTTTTCTTGGTGAACGTGTGGGGATGGTCGATCCTCCAGGCCGGCCTCGCGGTCACCCCGGCGCCCTTCCTGGCCGCCCTACTAGCGCCAGGCTTCGGCAAGCTCGCCGGGCGGATCGGCCAGCGACCGCTGGTCATTACCGGCGGCGTGTTGTTCGCGATCAGCGGCGTCTACCGCGTGACGTTCCTAACCGCCGAGGTGGACTACTGGATCGCCATCGCGATACCGCTTATCATGGATGCAATCACGATCCCGCTGATCTTTCCGCAAGTCACGAGCGTGTCGGTTCAAGCCCTTCCGGCGAACCGGGCCGGGGTCGGTGGCGGTGTTACCCAGGCAGTGCGCCAGTTCGGTGGATCGTTTGGTGTGGCCCTGACGATAGCGCTGCTTGGGTCGGCTAGCGCCACCACGGACCTCCTCGTTGGATTCGAGCGGGTCTGGTGGGTCCTCGTCGCCGCCGGCGTCATCACCGCGCTCCTGGGTTTAAAGCTACAAACCAAATCCACCGCCTAGCGCGCTCGTAGGCAGGTTGGTGTTGCTGTCACCCACACTAGAAAGCCTCTAGCAACCCCAGACCATCGATCACGATCAGTTTCGCCGCCAACGCCGCCAGCGTGATCTGGAAGACAATCAGAAACATCTTCTCATTAACCCGGCCTAGTAACGTTCGTCCCAACCGTGCGCCAAGCACGGCGGCGGGAACCATGCAGACAATCGCCACCCAATGCTCGGCGAAGCTGAATCCGACGAGCGTGAACCCGATGATCTTGAAGAAATTCCCCACCAAACTGAAAAACCCGAGCGTCCCGACGACCTGCTCCTTGGCCAGATCCTTTCGGATTACCAGCACGGCAAGGATCGGTGCGATCACCCCAACGATCATATTCAACACTCCGGTCACGAACCCAAGCGGGACAAAGGCCCAGAGCGGAAACTCCCGCCCTTTCATGACCTGGAGGTGCCTGAGAGTCAGGGTGAACAATACGAAACAACCGATCAGGATTTGAATCCTATCGGCGCCCAGACCAGTGAACAGCCAAAGACCGATCGCGACGCCAAAAGGCAGCAAAAGCGCGAAACGGATGATGATTGGCCAGGCTAAATGCTCCCACAACATCCAAACCCGGGAGATACTGGCGGCGAGCTGAACTACACCGTGAACCGGT
>JAPKDN010000815.1 GCA_028822575.1 Alphaproteobacteria bacterium
TTAGCAGCCTGCCGCGCCAACCCTGGTGCTGTCAATTCAACCGACATTCAATTCGTACGAACGACTTTATCCCACAGAACGGTCACTGGAAAAATCAGGTCGGTGGTGATGCGCTAATCGCTCCAAACGTGTTGTTGGTGTGGCTTGGGGTTCACCGCTGTCACGGTCGTTCGGAACCACAGGAGATAGAGATGGCTCCCTATGGCTGAGATCGATTTGTATGGCATTTTGGCCATGGTTATCGATGATTGACCCAATGACCTGCGAGTTTCGCTCAGGAATCCTTCAAGAGTTTGGCGTGATCAACATTCGACGGATCCGAACCCCTATATCATTGCCCTAATGCACGGGGACGCTCGCATTGAAATGGTTCGCGAGGCTCACGGCGCCAGCGGGCTCGAACCCTTAGTATAGCTTGATAGCCCGGATACGCTCGGCACGCGCGGGCATCATGGCCGTTCCAAGGTTTTAGGGTCCCGTTGGGTGGACAATATCTGGATCCCCCAAATGTCATCGTCCCGTCTAATGCGTTGGACCATTACGCCACGTCCAGCAACGCGGCTTTATCCGGGGTAAGCGCGACAGATCGAGGTGACCGTCAGGCCCCGACTTCCGACGGATCATAAGCCAACCCCGCCGCGCCATAGCCGCCATCCACATTCAGCACCGCGCCTGTTGTCCACTCACACTCGTCCGAGCCGAGGAATAGCGCGGCGTTCGCCACGGCTCCGACCGTGCCATAGGTGCCGGCGGGAATACGATCAATATAGCCTTTCTTGCGTGACGGGTGATGGTTCGAAAGCCCGGTCTCGATCGGCCCTGGCGCAATGGCGTTGACCATCACGCCTTTGTCTGACAGCTCCACCGCCAGCACCCGGCAGACATGCATCACTGCGGCCTTTGAAGCGCCATAGGCGATGCCGCCCATATTGCCACGCTGGCCGGAGATCGAGCCGATCTGGATGATTCGCCCGCCACCCTGGTCAACCATCCGCCGCGCCGCCGCTTGCGCGGTCAGAAACGAGCCGGTGAGGTTGATGCGAAGCACCCACTCCCAATCCTCTTCGGTCATGTCCAGCGCCAGCTTGTGCATGGAAACACCAGCGTTGTTAACCGCGATATCGATGCGCCCAAAACGTGTGACGGTCTCGGCGACCTGGGCCTCGCAATCTGCGGCCACGGCCACGTCAGCGCGAGACGCCTGGGCGGTGCCGCCAGCTTTGGTGATATCCGCGGCGGTCGCCTCGGCCTTGGCGAGATCCCGGTCGGTGCAAAGAACCGACGCGCCCTCGTTGGCATACCGCCGGGCAATAGCCCCACCCAGCCCACCGCCGGCGCCGGTGACCAGGGCGATTTTCGATTGAAGACGCATGACGAGGCTCCGTTCTGGTTGGGTCGGGATAGTGGTGGGAGAGAGTATAGATGGGCGGGATTAATCCTGGATGGGCAATTCACCGATATCTCCATCCCGATGGCGGTGGCGTATCGACCGCGCTAGGATCTTTCCAACCTTAAATCACGGGAGACCTCTCATGCCTTTTTTCGAAATTCGCCAATACCCGATCCGTCCCGGCAAGATGGAAGAGTGGATCGAGTTCATGCAGACCAAGATCATTCCCTTCCAGGTCTCCAAGGGCATGGTCATCACCGGCAGCTTCCAGGGCGAGGAGGACAAGTCGGTATATGTCTGGATTCGCCGCTTCGAGAGCGAGGTTGACCGGGAGAGGCTCTATGAAGCGGTCTATCAGAGCGACTATTGGAAGAATGAGGTCTCACCCCAAGTGCCAGAGCTGATCGATCGCGACGGCATCGTTGTCCAACGGGTGCTGGCGACCTCGCTCTCGACGATGCAGTAGTAGGGGCTCCGGGTGACTTTTTTTGTTACACCGCTGCCTAGGCCTGAGAGGTCACATCCCTGCTGAAAGACTGAGCTCGCGCCCGGGCTTTTTAATCGCATGGCTGGGAGGGCACGACCAAAGTCACTAGCAAGCGCTCAACTATCCGTCACCGATTCAATCATGGATCCCCCAAAGCTTTCGTTTGAACGATGCCGAGCTGAAAACGCTGCGCGACGCAGTGAACCGTGTTTTGGCGGATAATGCCGACGTTCT
>JAPKDN010000816.1 GCA_028822575.1 Alphaproteobacteria bacterium
TGAGTCGGTTGGTAACGCCCTCGACTCATCCTGAGGAGCGAGCCGGCGAACGCCTCTAAGGGTCCCGTCCGCCCAAGGCGCTCCTGTCCTGGACTTGATCCAGCGTCTCGAAGGGTCTTGCCGGTTGCGCGGGTGTCCGCCACGATGCGCGTCTAACGCGAAACGGGGAGACCTCCCATGAAAGCCGCCGTGTTTCACCGCTCCGGCCTGCCGCTGTCGATAGAGAATATCGCCGATCCTGAGCCCCGGCCAGATCAGATGATCCTCAAGGTCTGTGCCTGCGGGATCTGCGGTACCGACCTCCACTGGTCCCAGATCAACAACGCAGATTCCGGTTGGCGCGATATCCATCCCGGCGCGGTGATGGGGCATGAATTCGCCGGTGAGATCGCGGAGATCGGGCCTGCCGTGATTGGTGACTGGAAGATTGGGGATCGGGTCTGTGCAATGCCTCAATTGGGGTGTGGGATTTGCCTGGCCTGTCTCTCGGGGAGTCCGCATCGATGCGTGAACCCGGGCAGCCGCTCGACCCAGGCCGTTCCAGGCGCTTATTCAGAATACACGCCGATCGGTGTCAACGAGACCTTGGCCTTGCCGGATAATGTGAGTTTTCAGGAAGGCGCCTTGGTGGAGCCGCTTGCGGTCGGTTTACACGCGGTCAAGCGCGCAAATCTGCGGCCTGGCGCCAACGCGTTGATCGTAGGAGGCGGACCGGTTGGGCTGTCAGTCGCGCTCTGGCTGAAATTCTTCGGTGCCCGCAACATCGTCGTCAGCGACCTTATCACCAGCCGGGCGGAGGGTGCTGGCCAGTTCGGAGCGACGGCGGCGATTGATGCTTTCAAGGAAGACGTTTCCGAGCGTTTTCTTGAGTTGACTGGCGGTTCGCCGGATGTGGTGTTCGACGCGGTTGGTGTCCCCGGATCGATGCAAACGTCGATCGGCTATGCGCCGGTCAATGGTCGGGTCATGGTTGTCGGTCTCTGCATGGCCGCCGACACTTTCAAGCCGGCTGAGGCGCTGATCAAAGAGGTGGATATTGCCTTTTGCTATGTCTACGACAAAAGCGATTTCCAGATGACGATCGACATGTTGGCCCAGGGGCGGATCAACGCCGCGTCCTTGGTGAGCCATACGGTTGGCTTCGATGCCTTTCCCGACGCGTTCGAGTCGTTGAAGAAGCCGAGCGACCAGATCAAGGTCATGCTGCAACCGGATTGAGTGCGGAGAGCCCGGATGTCATCGCTTGACGCACCGCGCCCGGTGCTTGCCTGGGAGGCGGGTGATCTTACTTGGGCGCCCTGCCGGCTCTACCGTGCTCTTGGGGTCTATGCCGGCAAGCGTGCGTGATTGTTCATGAGGGTGACCTGGAATTTCCTTTGCCTGGAATGCGAGATCCCTAAATTTGGCGATTATTAAGACCACCCATGTCGGCGATGTGCCGGTGATCGTCGCGCGGGACGAGCATGGCCAGGTCAGGGTGCTGGAGAACCGCTGCGCCCATCGAGGTGCTGAGGTTTGTCTGGAGAAATTTGGCAATGCCAAGTGGCTGACCTGTGTCTATACGCCTGGAGTTATGATCTTTGTGACAAGTTGGTGGGGGTCGCGTTTCGCAACGGGGTGAAGGGCGAGGGCGGGTTGCCAACGGAATTAGGTCCCGCCAATCACGGGTTGCGGGTCTTGTCGGTCGAGGTATTCAACGGCTTGTTTTTTTCAGCTTTCAACACAGTTTGAAATCTGTCGCCAAGGATTGGGGGCTGAGACCGCCAGCCGACTCAGGCGGGTTTTCAATCACCCGGTCAAGATGCTGGGCCATACCACCCAGGTGTTGCGCAATAACTGGAAACTCTATTTGGAGAACTTGAAGGGCTCCTATCACGTCAGCATTTTTCACCTGTTTTACACCACCTTCAAAATCAGTCGATTATCGCAAAAAGGCGGGATCATCGTTGATGAAAGCGGTGGTCATCATGCCTCCTACTCGATGATTGAACCGGACAGACCAGACAATCGGCCAGAGGAAAAGACTCGCGTTGACAAGGATGTATTACGGCTGGAAGACCCTTCATTGTTGGGGAATAGAGACGAGTTATATGATGACATCACATTGTAAG
>JAPKDN010000817.1 GCA_028822575.1 Alphaproteobacteria bacterium
CCAAGTTAACGGCGCCCCAAAGGCGAGCCAAGTCACCAGCGGTAGGCCGAAGATGATGGTCGAGCCCCACCAAAAAGTGGCGATGTACTGGCCCGTCAATTCCCGCCGCCGTTGAGCCCAACGACCGAGAACCACCGCGCCTAGAACGCCGAGAGCGAAGGCCACCCCCACCCAAAGATAAGCAGGGTGTGCATCGGGAATGGGAAAAACAATACCGCGATTCATCAGATAGGCGCCTTCGAAGGGCGTGAACGCCTGCCGCGGCGCCGGTAGGAATCGGACCACCGTGGCCCAGAACAACACGTGCAGCACCACTGGCACGTTCCGGCAGATCTCGACATAGACGTTCGCCACCTTGGATAGCAGCCAGTTCTGTGATGTCCGGGCGATACCCATAAAAATGCCGAGGATAGAGGCAAGAATAATGCCGATGAAGGCGACTCTCAGGGTATTCAGGAAGCCAACAAACATGGCCTTGCCATAGGTGTCTTCCGAATCATACTCAATGGGGGATTCACCGATGTCAAAGCCGGCGTTCTCGGTGACAAAGCTCCACCCCGTGGCGATACCCTGGCGATCCAAATTCTCGTTGACATTGATATAGAGGAAAAGACCGCCAAGCACGACGAAGACAGCTAGCAACACTTGATAGGCGACGCCTCGAAACGCCATGCTATTGAGGATCGATGTGTCGCCCTTCGGTTCGGCTGGAACCGCGGACATTTGATCGGGGGCCTGCGCCATTTCGACTCTGCTCTTTAACAAATTGCGGAAGGAAAAATGGGCCGCCACCCGCGATGCGGCAGCGGCCCATAATTGTTTTAACGCTTATTTCATTGGGAAGCCGTACATAAGGCCACCATTGGTCCAAAGATTGTTGATGCCACGCGCCAGATTGAGCGGCGGACCCCAGTTAGTGGCGTAGATTTCGCCATAATTTCCGACCTGCTTGACGATGCGGTAGGCCCATTTCTTGTCGAGGCCCAATTTCTTGCCCAGATCCCCACTCTCGCCCAATAGCCGTTTCACGTTTGGATCCTTGGATTTAAGCATGTCATCGACGTTTTTCGAGGTGATACCCATTTCTTCCGCATTAAAAGTCGCATGGGTGACCCACTTGATGATGTCGAACCATTGGTCATCCCCGGCACGGACTCCAACGCCCAAGGGTTCCTTGGAGTAAACGCCCGGAATGATCAGGTGATCGTTAGGGTTCTCGGCGTCAAACTGCTGATGACCGGGTAGACCAGCCTGATCCATGGCGAGAACATCACAGCGGCCCGACATATAGGCGCCAACCAACTGCTTGGAGCTTTCAATGACCACCGGCGTGTATTTCATGCCTTTTGATTTAAACAGCGACGCAATGTTTTTTTCCGTAGTCGAGCCTGGGAAGACGCAAACAGCAGCGCCGCCCATCTGTTCGACGGTGGTGGCGCCGATGGATTTTCGAACCATGAAGCCGGTCCCGGTGTAGAAGGTTGGTGGGCCAAAGTTAAAGCCAAGCGCTGAATCGCGGGTCAGCGTGATGGTGGTTGTCCGTGAGAGCATGTCCACTTCGCCGGATTGTAAGGCCGGAAACCGTTGGACGCTGCCAAGGGGAATGTATTTCACCTTTTCGGAATCGCCGAGAACAGCGGCGGCTACGGCGCGGCAGTAGTCAACATCCAAGCCTTTCCATTTGCCCTTACTGTCGGCGATGGCAAAGCCGTAACGTCCTTGGTGGACACCACAGATAACCTCTCCGCGCTCTTTTACGGCTGACATGGTCGGGCCATCCGCCGCGATTGCCGTCTTCCCGTCCAAAGCAATGGCCCCCACCACAGCAATCGCGGCGGCAGCGGTGATAAGTGTCTTCATCGTAGTCTCTCCCTGTTGATTATTATCGAAGCGCGAACGACGAGGCGCGCATCTCTCTGTTCTTACGCCGTCAATGCAACGGTTGGCGTTCGTCAGCCAGCCATACATTCCGAAATTTACGGTTTCCTATTCGAATTTCTGCATTGCCCTCATTCATCATCGATCCCTGCAACAAGATTAGTAGGGCACCCCACCCTTTACCGTCGTCCGCCACATTAGGCGACGCTGGGGCAGGTCATAATCCTGAAC
>JAPKDN010000055.1 GCA_028822575.1 Alphaproteobacteria bacterium
CCCTATTATCAACCCACCTCGGGGAAACGCTAGAGCTATCTCCAGGACGAGCTATATCGTTACCAAGGCCACTATAGTCGCAGGAAGCAAAAACTTTGGGTCCCGAGAGTTTTCCATCCCACAGCTTAGTTTGTCAGCTAAAGCAGTGTCAGACCAATTATTTGGGTGCTATCACCATGACCATCTGGCGTCCCTCAAGCCTAGGAAAAGCTTCAACCTTGGCGACCTCGTCGGTGTCACCCTTGACCCGGTTCAAGACCGCGACGCCAAGATCCTGATGCGCCATCTCGCGGCCCCGGAAGCGCAGGGTCACCTTGACCTTGTCACCTTCGTTCAGGAACTTGTTCACGTTACGCATTTTGACCTGATAGTCATGCTCGTCGATATTCGGACGCAGCTTGATCTCCTTGACCTCGATCACCCGCTGCTTTTTCTTGGCCTCGTTTTTCTTCTTCTGGGCTTCGTACTTGAACTTCCCATAATCAAGGATCTTGCAGACGGGTGGATCGGCGTTCGGCGACACCTCGACCAGGTCAAGCCCATGGCCTTCTGCCTCAGTCAACGCCGCCAAAGTTTTCATCACTCCAAGCTGCTCGCCATCGGGTGCGATGCAGCGGACTTCGTCTGACGTAATGTCGCGGTTCACCCGCGGGCCATCCTTGACCGGCTGGTGATTAAAGGGTGGTCTGGCGATCTAACGCCTCCTTTGTCGGTTCATATTAGGTTGTTCGGTAAGCCCCTCGTCACGCGGGAGGAGCAGCTTCAACACGTAGTCTATGAATGGCTTCGTCAAGCGCAAGGATTTCTTGCGTTTTCCCACCAAGTCTTCTGATGGCCACCGTACTTTCCATGGCCTCCCGGGCACCAACCACCAGGATCGCCGGGATTTTCGCCTGGCTATGCTCCCGGATCTTATAGTTGATCTTTTCGTTACGCACATCCTTGCCAAACCGCAACCCCGCCGCCTTGGAAGCCTCAAGCACCTTGTCGGCATAGCCATCGGCATCGTTGGTAATGGTCGCGACCACGCCTTGCACTGGAGCAAGCCAAAGTGGAAAGCGTCCAGAGTACTGTTCAATCAGGATGCCGATCCAGCGCTCCATGGAGCCCAGGATCGCACGATGCAACATCACCGGTCGATTACGCGAACCATCCTCCGCGACATAGCTCGCGTCCAGTCGTTCGGGCAGGACGAAGTCGACCTGCAAGGTGCCACATTGCCAGTCTCGGCCGATGGCGTCTCGCAGTACAAATTCAAGCTTGGGTCCATAGAACGCGCCTTCCCCTGGGTTGAGTGTCGTCTCAAGCCCAGCAGCCTGGCAGGATGCCATCAGCGCCGCCTCGGCGCGGTCCCAGGTTGCATCGTCGCCGGCGCGGGTCTCGGGCCGGTCCGAGAACTTCACATGGATATCCTCGAAGCCGAAATCCTTATAGATCTTTCGAAGCAAATCACAGAACACGATGCTTTCAGAGGTGATCTGATCCTCAGTGCAGAAAATATGAGCATCGTCCTGAGTGAAGGCACGAACCCGCATAATCCCGTGCAACGCGCCGGACGGCTCGTTGCGATGGCAAGAGCCAAACTCGGCCATGCGCAGCGGTAGGTCGCGGTAGCTTTTGATGCCCTGCTTGTAGATCTGCACATGTCCCGGGCAATTCATAGGCTTCAGAGCGAAAGTACGGTCGTCCTCGCTCTCGGCGACGAACATGTTCTCGCGAAACTTCTCCCAATGACCCGACGCCTCCCACAGGGCCCGGTCGACTAACTGGGGAGTTTTGACCTCGCTATAGTCACCGTCTTCAAGGCGTCGACGGACATGTTTTTCAATCTCGCGGTAGAGCGTCCACCCCTTGGAATGCCAAAAGATCGAGCCGACGGCCTCTTCTTGAAGATGGAACAAGTCGAGCTCCCGCCCAAGCTTTCGATGATCGCGCTTCTCAGCCTCCTCCAGCATGTGGAGATAAGCCTTGAGTTGCTTTTCTTCAGGCCAGGCGGTGCCGTAGATCCGTTGCAGCATCGGACGATTGGAATCACCGCGCCAATAGGCTCCAGCCAGTGTCATCAGCTTGAAGGCATGACCGATATGTTTGGTCGAGGGCACATGCGGCCCGCGGCACAGATCAAGGAAATCACCCTGACGGTAAAACGAAATCCGCTCATTGGCGGGAATCGTCTCGACCAACTCCACCTTGAACGGCTCGTTGACCTTCTTGTAATGCTCGACCGCCTCGTCGCGGCTCCAAACCTCGCGATTAATGAGCTCGTCACGGTCGACGATGTCATGCATTCGCTTTTCGATAACCTCTAGATCGTCAGGTGCGAACGGTGTCTCGCGAAAGAAATCATAATAGAAGCCGTTTTCGATGGCCGGACCGATGGTAACCTGGGTTTCCGGATACAGCTCCAGGACCGCCTCGGCCATGACATGGGCCGTGTCGTGCCGGATCAGTTCCAGCGCGGCCTCGTCGCGGCGCGTGACGATTGATACGGCGGCATCTTGATCGATCGGGCGGGCGAGATCCCACTCCTCGCCATCGACAACCATGATCATCGCCGCCTTGGCTAGACCAGGTCCAATATCGGCGGCTAATTCGGCGCCACTGACGGGGTTGTCGAAACTTCGAATACTTCCGTCCGGCAAGGTAATGTTAGGCATGGGGGTCGTCCTCTCGACGAAACTCACTAGCAATTTGGATATGTCGGAACTGCCGTTCGCGGCGCCAGCAGGAGCCGGGCCGTCTCGGATCCGCCGCCTCGGCCCGGCAAGGCCGACACGGCTAGCTAGTCTTTGGTGTCGAAAAAAACATGACGCCCATTTCAAAGTTACCGAAGCTTGCTGCTATTTATCCCCTACAGACGATAATTTCAACTTCGATCCTCCATTCCGGGTGAGGAAGGTCGGAGATAATCAGCATGGTCAACGGAATTCGATCATCTCCAAGATGAGCGGAGCGGACCTTGCGGAAAATTTCAAGGTCTTCCCAGCGCGTCATATAGATTCTGGCGAAGAACACATCATCCAAGGTCATGCCGGCATCCCGCAAACAGGCCTTGATATTCATGTAGGTCTGTTTGGCCAACTCTTCGAAATAATTGGATCGGGTTCCGTCTGGTCGCACGCCAATTTACCCTGAGAGGATCAACCAATCCTTGGCTCCTTCGACCAGGCACCCGTGGGCGTGGATCGGTACGTTCAGTGCGACGATGTTCGTTGGAACAATAGATGTGACTTGCATCTGGTTTTCCTGGCTCCCTGCCGCAGGGGTGCGTCTCTGGGCGGAATGCGACACCGATGCAGGGAGAAAGAAAAGGGCCGCCAGATTTCTCCAGCGGCCCTTGGAAGTGTGCCTTGATAGTGGGACTTATTCGGTCTCGGCGCTGATCAGAGGACCAAAACGAACACTCTGTGTGCCGTCGAACTTGGTCATCTGCATCTGCTCGAGCGGATAGAAATCCGTCGGGCTGGTGTCGACGAACATGCCGGGCAGCAGCATCGGGATCGGAACTTCGTGCAAGCTCGCCGCCTGCTTCATGATGTTCTCACGGGACAGGTCATCGCCAGCCTGCTTTAGCACCGCGATCATCGTGTGGCAAACCGCCCAGCCATAAGCGTTGAACTTGTTGGCGATATCACCGTCCGGATAGAAGTCCTTCATGAATTTCTTCCAGGCCAGGGTATCATCATCGTTCGCCCATTCTGGATCGTTCGGGTCCTTGTAGAAGTCTACCGAGATAATGCCCTTGGAGTTCTCGAGGCCCGCCGGGGTGTAGGTCGACTTGATCGAGGCCGCGACATCATTCAACAGATGCACCGGCTTCCAACCGATCGCCGCCATCTTCTTGATGGCCTGAGCGGCGAATTTTGGGATAGAAATGTTTACGAACACATCAGCGCCGGTAGCCGCCAAGCTGACGATCTGGCTATCGATGGTCGGGTCCGTGACCTCATAAGTCTCGTTCTTAACGACGAGCTTGTCGAATTGATCACCCATCGCCAGCTTCATGCCGATGACATAATCTTTACCGTAATCATCGTTCTGGTTGATGATCGCGACTTTTCCGTTCGGGTGATTTTTCAGGATGTAGTTGCCGAAGATCGCGCCAACGGTCTGATAGTTGGGCTGCCAACCCATGGTCCAAGGGAACTCCTTCGGGTTACCCCATTTGGTGGCGCCGGTAGCGACGAAGAGGTGCGGGACCTTCTTCTTGTTCATGTATTTGTGGACCGCCGAGTTGGTCGGCGTGCCCAGGGTTTGGAACGTGAAAGCCACCCCATCGCTTTCGACCAGCTTGCGAATTTGCTCCTTTGTCTTTGGCGGGCTATAGCCGTCGTCATAAGAGATCCAGTTAATTTTGCGGCCGTTGATACCGCCTTCGGCGTTTACCTTGTTCCAGCAGGCGCCAATCGACTTGCCGATCGTGCTATAGGACGAGGCCGGGCCACTGTAAGGGTTAGTGTTACCGATCTTGATCTCGGTATCGGTGATACCCGGCGCGTTCTCCGCCAAGGCCGACCCGATGCCAAGGGCCAAAGTGGCAGCTGCCACTGTAGTCAAAAGCTGAGTGGTTTTCATTTGTTTCTCCCTATTGGTCCATTGTTGAGGACTCTACTCGAAGTATTGTTGGTCTTCCGCTCGGTGTCCAAAGGTCCGAGCTTATTATTCCGAGGCTATTGCCCAGGTCTGCGCGCGAATTTCATAATGAAACGCCTGACCAGCCCAGCCAGCCCGTTCGGCACCACATAGACCGTGAAGATAAGGAACAGGCCAACCGTGACCCAGATCAGCGCCTTGGCGCTCTGGTCGTTACCGAAGAACACCGAGATCACGGTTTCAGAGATATTCGGCATATAAAGAATGAAGATGCCGCCAGCGATCGCCGCCGGGATCGAGGCAAGACCTCCCACCACCATGCCGACCAAAAACCAGACCGACAGGAAAAATGTGAAACTGTCTGGCGCGACATATTCGGCGACGATAGCGCCCAGCGCGCCAGCAATGCCCGTATAGAACCCGCTGACCCCGAAGGTCACTGACTTATACAACGATGTGTTGATACCCATGGTCTTGGCGGCGATCGGGTTGTCCCGGATCGCGATCATCGCCCGGCCGGTGCGACCGCGCACCAGGTTCCAAGCCCCCACGATTAAAAACGCCCCGCAGATCAAAACAAAGAAGTAGAGATATTGATCGGCCGTCAGCCACTCGACCGGCGCATCCGGTTTGAATACGTCAATTCCCTGCACACCGCCGGTGAACTCCTCGAAATGCTCATACTTCAGCAACTGAGGCGTAGCGACGGCCAATGCGAAGGTCGCAAGGGCAAGATACAAACCATCGAGCCGCAACGCAGGAAGACCGAACAGGAACCCTCCGATGAAACAAACCACACCGGCAGGAATAATCGTCCAATAAAAGGCGATCTCGTACCGATCGATCATGATCGCGGCCGTATAGGCGCCAAGCGCGTAGAAGGCGCTATGACCGAGCGAGAACTGACCATTGTAGCCAGTCAAAAGATTAAGCCCGAGTACTGCGATCGCATATACCAATACCTGGGTCATCTGGAACACGGCGAAATCTGTTAACAGGAGCGGCAGGACAAGCGCCACGACGATGCCAACCAAAAGGCAGATCATCTTCAGCCGCGGCATTTTCACGCCGAACAACTCGTAGCTGAGCGCCGGGTTAGCGCGCTTGTTGGACATTTGCTGATCCACGGAAGCCACGTTCACACCCTCTGCACGACTACACGGCCGAATAGTCCGGCCGGCTTGAACAACAGTACCGCCACTATCACGACGAGTGCGAAAGTCAGCTTCAATTCACTACCAATGATGTATTCACCAGCAAGGTTCTCCAAAACCCCCATCAGGAAGCCACCAACCACGGCGCCACCCGGACTGGTGAGCCCGCCGACCACGGCCCCGGCGAAACCGTAAAGCAAGATGCCGAGCATCATGTTTGGCTCGAGGTAAACCTTCGGCGCGATCATCATGCCCGCGACCGCACCAACTGTTGCCGCCAAACCCCAGCCCAGACCAAGCATTTTCTTTACGCTGACCCCAACCAAGGCCGCCGATACCGGGTTCGCCGCCGCCGCGCGCATCGCCAGACCAACCGAAGTGAACTTGAAGAACACGTAGATCATGCCGAGCATAACCAAGGTGATCCCCACTACACCCAATTCATGTGGCCCTATTAGCTTTGTGTCAAACGGTAGCTGGCTTGGGAAGGGGCTTGGGAATTCCTTGATGGTGAACTCCCAAATGAAACCGGCCAAGGCGTTGAAGATCAGGGTTAACGCGATGAACACAACAATATGGCTCAAAACCGGTGCGTCATGGATCGGCGCGAAGATGAGACGCTCGATCAGCATGCCACCGATGAACGACAAGGCCAGACAGACCAGGAAGGCAAACCAATAAGGCATGCCCCAAGCGATCAACTGCCAGGCGATAAAGGTCGAGAACATCGCCATTTCGCCCTGGGCGAAATTGAAATGGTCAATGGCCTGATAGATCATAACGACGGCGAGCGCCAACGAAGCGTAAATCGCACCGGTCGCCAGGCCGTCTAGGGTTTGCTGCAGAAATAGATCCATGATTCGTGCCTGGTTTCGCGTGTCTAGTAACCGAGATAGGAACGGCGAACGGTTTCGTCCGCGGCGATTTCTTTGCTGGTACCGGAAATCACTACCGTTCCAGTTTCCAGAAGATAAGCATGATCTGCGAGGTTAAGTGCTAAGGTGGCGTTCTGCTCGACTAGGAGCATGCTGACATTCTGCTGTTCGTTAATTTGTTTGAGAATACCGAACAGTTCCTCGACGATCAGCGGCGCCAGACCAAAGGACGGCTCGTCCAACAGCATCAGTTTAGGGCGCAACATCAGGGCCCGACCAACCGCTAGCATCTGCTGCTCACCACCCGAAAGCGTGCCCGCCTGTTGGTCGCGGCGTTCTTTCAGCTGAGGAAAAAAGGCGTAAACTTTCTCGATGTCTTCCAGTACGCCTTTTTTATCACGGCGTGTGTAGCTGCCAAGTTGGAGGTTTTCCTCCGTGGTCACCCGGGTGAAGGTACCCCGACCTTCGGGAACATGAGCGACACCGCCACTCACGATCTGCTCCGTCGGCTTGCCGGTGATTTCATCACCAAAATAAGAGACGCTTCCCTCGGTCTTGACCATCCCGCAAATTGCCCGGAGCGTAGTAGTTTTGCCCGCTCCGTTGGCTCCAAGAATAGTAGTAACGCTGCCTTGCTCCATGGAGAAGCTGATGCCCTTGAGAGCCTGGATCGGCCCGTAGAACGCGGAGAGATTATTGACTTCGAGCAATGCCATCAGTTCGTCGTGCCCAAATACGCCCGAATAACCTCGGGATTCTGTTGCACCTCTTCGGGAGTTCCCTCACCGATCTTACGGCCGAAATCAATCGCCACGACCTGATCGGAAACGCTCATCACCAAACTCATGTGATGCTTGACCAAAAGGACCGTCATGTTCCGATCATCGCGAATTTGCTTGATGAGGTTGCCAAGCTCTTCGACCTCGTCATGATTCAAACCACCGGCCGGCTCGTCGAGAAGCAGAACCGTAGGTTGCGCCGCCAGTGCGCGCGCCATCTCAACCCGCTTTTGCGTACCAAAAGGCAGACCGCCGACCGGTGTATGGGCGACATCGCCAAGTTCGAGATATTCGATCAGTTCCCAGGCTTGATCTTCGAGCTTCTTTTCTTCTCGGCTCACCCAGGGGAGGCGGAACGCGTTGGAAATAAAATCGCTGGAGCTCTTACAATGAGCACCAACCATGATGTTGTCCACCACCGACATGGTTCGGAACAACGCCAAATTCTGGAAAGTGCGTCCAATGCCCTTATCGGCGATTTTATACGGCGCCGTATTGAGGATTGATTCGCCCTCGAACACGATATCACCAGATGTCGGGACATAAAGCCGGCTAAGGCAGTTGAACAAAGTCGTCTTACCGGCACCATTAGGACCGATCAGCCCTTGCACGACGCCCTTGCGCATGTTGAAGCTTATGCCATCCAACGCAATGATGCCGCCAAAATGGACCGCAACATCACGAACCTCAAGAATTGTTTCACCCGCCTGGCTCTTAACCTCAGCACTCGCGGACTCGGCCATGTCCACCCTATCTTTAGATTTTTGTTCGGCGCTGTATACCGCCACAATAAGCAAAATGTATACACAAGCTCATTGAGCCGCAACCCATGGAATGGAGGCGTCGCTTAAACGCCTAAAACCATTTAAATTCAATTAGGTTAGCGCCCCAAAATTGAATTTATGGCGTGAGGCGGCAACGGTTCGGTCGGCTCGGCACCCCATCCGGTCCACGATAAAATCCATCCCGCCGTCTCGAGAACTTGGGTCGGGTTCGGCCCCGGCGTAAAGTTATTTCAAAAATAAGGTCTGACATCAGGCCTTCTGTGTCTGGGAAAAGGAAATCTCTCATGAATCGCTTGGATGGAAAAGTCGCCCTGATCTCCGGTGGATCGCGTGGTATCGGCGCCGCGACGGCGAAACTTATGGTCGAGGCCGGCGCCAAGGTCGTCATTGGCGACGTTCTGGAAAGTCAAGGCCACGAGACCGCAAAGGGAATCGGCAAAAATGCGGCTTTCCTGAGGTTGGACGTTACATCCGAGGTCGACTGGGATGCCGCCGTGGCATTCGCCGAGGAGAAATTCGGCGGCCTTGATACGCTGGTGAATAACGCAGGTTTGTTCACCGGCCGTGACTTCATGGACGTGACCCTAGACGAGTGGAACCGGATGGCCGGAGTAAACATGACCGGCGTCTGGCTCGGCACCAAGCAATGCATCGACGCCTTGCGCAGAGCTGGCGAGAAAAGCCCTTTCGGTAGCACAATCATTAACACCGCCTCGATCGCCGGCCTGGTTGGCTCAGAGCTTGACCCACTCTACTCGATGACCAAGGGCGGCGTCACCTTGTTCACCAAGTCAACGGCACTCAACCTGGCCCGCAAAGGATATAAAATTCGCGTGAACTCGATTCATCCAGGGGTGATCCAGACCGATATGGGTGCCCAGACCTTCGTCGCCAGGGCCGAGCAAACCGGCACTAACGATGTCGACAAGGCCCGAGACGTGGCGCTTTCCACCCACCCGATCGGTCGACTTGGGGTCCCCCAGGACATTGCCAATGGTATCGTATTCCTCGCCTCGGACGACTCCAGCTTCATGACCGGGTCTAGCATGGTCGTGGATGGCGGCGTTACCGCTCGTTAATCCAGGCAAGAAAAATCAACCCGTTTCCATGGGCAGGGCGTCATCCTTGGACCATTCGGACATAGAGTTGTCATAGAGCCCTACATTCTCATGCCCGAGCATGACCAGAAGCATCGCCGTCGCGCTGGCGGCGATGCCGCCGCCACAATAGGTTAAAACCCGCTGCGACTTATCCGCCCCGACATCGGCGAAATGCGCGGCGATATCGGCGGCGGGGAGAAACGCCGTGGTATCCGGATCTAACAGCTCGGCCGTTGGCACGTTATCGCTTCCCGCGATCCGGCCAAGCCGGCCGTAAGCCCGACCGCCACCTGCATGTTGTTCGCGAGAAAGCGCGTTGATGGTACAGACCGACCCCTTGCCGATCGCGGCCAGCATTTCGTCCTTCTGCACGATCAAACCGTGCCGAGGTTTCGGTGTAAAGGTCGCGGGCGCATAGGTGGCCGGCGCCGTCGAGACCGGTCGACCTTCCTTGACCCATTTCACCAAACCACCATCCAAAACCTTAGCGTTGTCGAAGCCAAAAGCCCTGAGCATCCACCAGATTCGCGTGGCCCATTGCGGGTTCGTGGTACTGTACAACACCACAGTCGTCCCGTCGCCAAGGCCGTGTCGCCCCACGGCCGCGGCGAACAGTTCCGGCGTGGGAAAGGTAAAGCGGAATTCGCCATTCGGGTCGGACAACTCTTCCTGCAAATCCAGGAAATCAGCCCCAGGGATATGGGCCTTATCATAATCTTTGCGCCCACTGCCGACCGTATAGGCCAGGGTCGGATGGGGGAGCAGATGCGTCGTGCAGTCGTAGACGCAGACCGTCGGGTCGTCCAGACGTTCGGCGAGCCAGTCGGTACCAACCAAAATCTCCGGATGCTTGAATTGCGTTGCCTCGATACCCATTCCCGTGTTCCTTTCGTGAGGTCGCGGCGCCAAGCGCCCGCCATTCATTTTCCATGGCACTCTAATCTATGTCGGTTCTCACCGAAATACGTAGCCGTTTCGATAAGGTTTCTCCAAATGTCCAGGGCATGCTCTGGATGGCATTGGCCGGGCTAATTTTCGCTTCCTTCACCGCCATCGTGCGTCATGTTGGCACGTCGATGAATCCAATTCAGGTCGCGTTCATGCGGTACGCCCTCGGGTTGGTTTTCATGCTACCGTTTTTCTTCCAGATCAAACTCACAGACTTCTACGCCGCCCGCTTTGGGCTGCATGGGATACGCGGTGTGATGCACGCTGCCGGTGTGATGTGCTGGTTCTATGCCATGGCGCATATTCCCATCGCCGAGGTTACCGCCATGGGCTTTACCGCGCCGGTCTTTGCAACCATTGGCGCCGCCCTTTTCCTTGGCGAGAAGGTTCGAGCACGTAGGATCATCGCCGTCGTCGTCGGCCTGCTCGGCGCCATCGTGATCCTGCGACCTGGTTTCGTCGAGATCCACCCAGGCGCGATCGCAATGCTGTTCGCCGCGCCAATGTTCGCGGTCACAGACCTGATCGCCAAGGTTCTTACCCGCAAGGAATCCGGCCCGGCGGTGGTCGCCTATCTCTCGGTGGTGGTCACGCTGACCACCATGGGACCGGCGCTTTATTTCTGGCGCGAGCCCAGCACGGAGGAATGGCTGCTTCTGATCGCGACTGCGGGCCTAGCGACCTTAGGGCATCTTTGCATGATTCAAGGCGTCAAACTGGCGGAGGTCTCAGCTCTGCAGCCAATCAAGTTCCTGCAGCTCTTTTGGGCGGCCTTGATCGGCTTCCTTGTCTTCACGGAGATTCCAGGCCTTTGGACCTGGGTCGGTTCAGCGATCATCGTCGGCAGCGTGAGTTACATCGCGCATCGGGAATCCGTTACTCGCAAACAGGCTAAGGCGAAAGCTGAGCCGGTGAAACAAAGCGACGTCGCGAATTGACACGATAACAACCTCGGACTTGCCATCATTCGGCTAGACTC
>JAPKDN010000818.1 GCA_028822575.1 Alphaproteobacteria bacterium
CCCTGTTCCTGGAGATCCCGGACCTTGGCCAGGGCCTCCTCCCTGCTCGCCAGATGTTCCCCGGGACCGCCGGACGTAACGGTCCAAGGCCAGGGAACACTGCGCTTCGCACCGCTGTCCCAGCGACCGGACTCCTTCAGCGAGATCGCTGCGAGCAAGCCCTGGGGCAGCATTTCCGCGCGTTCCGCGTTCTGTGTTCCGGCCTCGCAAAGCGCGGCGGCGCGGCGTTCCGGGTCTGATAGTGCGATCGCCCCGGTCGTGGCTGAGAAAAACGCGATCACCGCGACGAGTATTCCTGTCCAGCGCATGAGTATCCTCCCTGCGCTTAGCATTGCAAACCTTGTGCCAAAACCATTGGCAGCGGTAAAATTTTTTTGTTTTGGCGTGCGGGGAAGGGGTGCGCCACTTAGGCTAAAAGACCCATTTCCAGACCAGTTATCAGCGCGGTAAAATCGAGCCTGTTACTCGGCGGCCTCTTTGAATTTTAATTTTGGTATACGAAGGGCCCCAAGTCCGCGGATCAAATGGGCCATATCGTCTGTGAGCTGGGCGATCGCTGGCAGCCGTTCTATCCGGGCTTCGTCCATATACAGTTCGCGGTTCAATTCGATCTGCAACGCGTGCACACCCTCGCTAGGGCGGCCATAGTGCCGGGTAACGAAGCCTCCCGCGTATGGACTATTCCGTCGAACGCCGTATCCCAGCATTGTGAACAGGCTCTCGGCCTCGTTGGTTACCATGGGGTCGCAGGCCGTGGCGTAGCAGTCGCCCAGAACCGCGCCGATCTGACGCAAGCGTTTTGTTCCAACGCCGCGTTGGCTGGTCGCACCCGATGGCATGGAATGGCAATCCACCAGGATACAAAACCCAAATAGTCGCCGGGTCTCATCGATTAAATCGGCAAGCGCCCGATGGTACGGATCATATTGGCGCTTAATACGCGCATCCGCTTCAGCGAAGGTCAGTTTGTCGGCGTAGATCGGCTCCCCGTTGGAGACGACCCGAGCTATGGTGCCAAGGCCGGCGGCGATGCGTGCGTTTCGCGTAGTGACGTACCCTGGCAGCGGGTCCGAGAACATTGCTGGATCGAGTTCATAGGGCTCCCGGTTTACATCCACATAAACGCGAGGAAACAGAGCTCGCAACATAGGTGCGCCACAGTCGGGCGCCGCCGCGAAAATCTCATCAACGAAGCCATCTTCCGAGGAACGCAGCCTTTGTATGGACAGCGGAGAACGTGCGACGAATTCCGCTGGATAGTCCCGCCCGCTATGGGGAGACGCGACGACCATTGGAAGCGTCTGCCGGATCGGCCGATCTATTCGCAGGCTTGGTTCCGGAACTTCGACGAGGTTCTTGAGTGGGTTCTGCTGTTCATCGTACATGCTTAAGATCTAGAGCAATCCCATGGCGCTGTCATCCTGGTGCGCGCGCGGTTGGAAAGGCGGGTTTCAGGGTTGCTAAATCTCTCGTGTTCGCTATAACCACGCTTCGTTTTGGTCGGCACTCCCGTCGCCGACCTGGATGGGCGCGTAGCTCAGCGGGAGAGCACCTCGTTGACATCGAGGGGGTCACTGGTTCAATCCCAGTCGTGCCCACCATCCTTTTTTGTCAGATATCATTAGGCTCCCCCTGACATTACTATCATGCTCTGTCTTGGTTGCATTTTGGGTGCAAATAGTATTTTTTTTGGGTGTAGGTCTGGATATTGACCCTCAATTCATCGAGCGCGTGAGCCATGTTGGACAAGCGACGGCGCTGTATTTCGCGAACTTTTCGATGTACCCAAGCGTTCGTTTGTTTTGGGTAAATCAGCGGCTCAAAAACCCATCAATAAGCTGATAGCATATCAAGATGACTGATAAGCACAAAAGCTAGGTGGTGTGGCGTAGTTGGTGGAACCTCCCAGGTGGCGCTCTTCGAGCAGATGATTGGTGGTGGCGTCAGGCGGCGAGGTCAAGCATGTTGGGTTGGATCGGCTGCGCCTAGGTCTCCCATCCATTGACCTTTCGCATTTGAATTTGACTGGATGTCAGCAAAGCCCAGAGCAGCATCGCTATGGTATCGGGGCTCGGCAAGACGGTGTGGGTCTTAATCCGCCGTCT
>JAPKDN010000819.1 GCA_028822575.1 Alphaproteobacteria bacterium
GCGAACATGAAACACAGACCCGTCAGGGCTATATTGAGACCCCGGGTGATCTGGCGTCGCCAGTCGACGACGCGCACGCCGCGCCAACCGCCCTGCATGCGGATTGCGGCCACGGTTACCAGCAGCACGAAAAAACCCCGAAGGAAGATCACTTCGCCCACCGGGTAGTCGTCCATCATCATTTTCGAAACGGCATCGGTGAACGAAAATATGGCGCCGGCCCCAAGGATGCAGAGAATGCCTTTGGTATTTGGAGCTGCCTTGGAAAATCGGAAGGTCATGGCGTCTTTCGGCACGATTGACGTGTTTGACATTAACCAGGATATCCCATTTGAGTCCCTGGCGCCTCCACGGGCGCCGATCCGGTCCACGCTCGAACAACACGCGTTTTTCGGCATGGACCGGCCTTTTCCGAAAGGGAGTGTGAAAGGACATGTGAGGTCTGTAAATTTCTTCCTCCCCCAATCACTCTGATGATGCTTAGCGCCAACCTCTACCACCGCGCCACGATACGCTTGAAGATGCCGCTCCGGGGAGGGTGTGGCTGATGAGTTTGACTACCGAACGTATGGAAATATCCGGCGTCGCCGTCGATGTCGCAACGATGGGGGACGGCCCGGCGTTGTTGTATTTGCATGGCGGCTACGGCCTGGTGGGCCACGAGGCTTGCCTGGAAAAACTGGCGAAGACACACAAGGTGATCGCGCCATCGCTGCCGGGTTTTGAACATTCGGAGCTGCCTCGCGCCTATACTGGGATCGACGATCTTGCCTATTTCAGCCTCGACTTGGCGGGTCATCTCGATCTGCAAGATGCGATCCTGGTGGGGGCGTGTTTTGGCGGCTGGGTCGCGGCGGAGATGGCGGTGCGTTCAACAACGCAGTTCCACCGTCTGGTGCTTATCGACCCATTGGGCATGAAGTTCGGAGACCATCTGACCCGCGACATAACCGATATCCACGCGCTCTACCCAGCCGACATCGACAAAGCGCTATACGCCGATCCGGCTAAGGCGAACCGCGACACCACCAGATTGAGCGACAAGGATCTGACCGCGATCGTCCGGAACAGCGAGGCTCTGGCCCTATTCGGATGGAAGCCTTACATGCACAATCCAAAGCTGGGCAACTGGCTCCATCGGGTGGATATCCCGACCCTTGTGCTGTGGGGGGAACAGGACGGCATGGTCTCGACCCACTATGGGCGAAAATATGCCAAGGCGATTCCTGGCGCGCGATTCGAGAGCATCGCCAACGCCGGTCACTATCCAAGCCTGGAACAACCCGCCGTCACGGCGGACCTCATCGCCGGTTTCGCCGGCGAGACGCGTTAAGGGGAGCACGGCGATGAAAGTCTGGCATTTCTCCGAGATGGCCTATCCACAGGCCTGGGATGAAGGATATGACCGCGGCACCTTCCGGGTGACGGTTCCAAACAGCCATTACGACCCGAAGATCGGCGCCGACGTCTATCACCGGCACTATGACGAGTTTCAGCTTTGTGACGAACTCGGCATCAACATTATGTTGAACGAACATCACAGCACGCTGACCTGCACCAATTCGGCGGTCTCCGTATCCGGCTCCATCCTGGCGCGAATCACCAAGAATGTTAGAATCCTTTTGCTGGGCTCACCGATCGCTAATCGGCCCGACCCGATCCGGGTGGCCGAGGAAATGGCGATGATCGACGTGATCTCACGCGGCCGGCTGGAGATGGGATTGGTCAAAGGTGCTCCCTATGAGATCGCGCCGGCCAATATGAACCCGGCTCGGCTGATGGACCGGTTCTGGGAAGCCCATGATCTGATCCTGAAAGCCCTGAGCACCCATGATGGGCCGTTCAACTGGGAGAGCGAGAATTATCACTATCGCCAGGTGAACATCTGGCCTCGGCCCTGGCAACAACCGCACCCGCCAGTCTGGATCACCGCGCTGAGCCCCAACAGCGGCCGGGCGATTGCCGAGCGTCGTCATGTCGCCGCCGCGCTGCTGTCTGGCGGGATCGCAGCGGGGATGTTCAACGCCTATCGCGAACGCGCCGCGGAACAGGGTTGGGCGGCACCTAATGATCGCTTCGCCTATTGCGTGCTGGTTGGGGTCGG
>JAPKDN010000820.1 GCA_028822575.1 Alphaproteobacteria bacterium
CGCGTTCACCGGATTCAATGCTAACGGCCATTGAAAGACAATGGTCGAGAAATAGATGATGTGCTCAACTGGATGCATCGCCAGTCCCGACCAGATGCTGACCTCCACGTTGGGATGCTGAGGGGCCTATATTGATTTATATATCCAGCAGGGATGCAAAAGGCGATGGTCGAAATAGAAATGTCTGGCATGAATTACGGGTCCGAGGGCAAGCAACGTGACGAACCATGCCCAAAATAACATCAGTGGAATTGATACCGAACCACCCAAGATATCCGTTGGCGAAGCCCCAATAGGTCAGCATCTCGAATCCGGTGATCACGGGAACGGCGGCAGCCATAGAGCGGGACATATTGTCGCGCACCACAATTTTGAAGGAAGAGCAGTGGCTGTTGGTGGTGAGCGGCTGCGTGGTGACTTTGAGAAACTTTCTCTATCCTTTTAGCACTTAGAGATACCAGTGCAGACCGCCGAACATAGCCAGCACCAACCCCAAGTTTAGCGCGAACAGCCAATCGATCCATCCAAGCTAGAAGGACGCCATGCTGGCGAGGTTGGGGGTAAGGAATACCCAGGTTACGAGTGTCAGGTAAAACCAGAAGACGCTCAACGGCAGGAGAAAACTAGGAACTTAGAAGGTCCATTTCAGTCCCATCGCTGGGCGCGGTGGCCAAGCGAAGATTGGCGGCAAGCGGATCGGTGTCTCCGGACGCCACTTGCCGCGCGCGCTGCGGACACCAAGTGTGGCATCGTTCACCGCTTATCCCCTCGATACTCGTCCGCGCCCTACAATATTCTCTTTCATTTGGATAAGTAAGGCTACCCTGCTCGCGGCCTCGACCACTACGCCTAACACCGCGATGTTGGCGGACGCCAATATCGTTGCGAGTGATAACCTGGAGAGTCCCATCGTTAGACCCCTACCTAAGGGAAGCCCCTTAAACTGGAGGATTTAGGCCTCTTCGGACAATAGATCAGGGGCGATGATTCCTTGGAGCATTGAGATGCCGTTAGCGATGCTAGCGCCGAGCGCCGTCGACAGACAGGGTTGCGTGCAGGCGCTGCAATTCCAGAGTATGAAACAGTTTCGCCTGCGGGCCGTGATCTGGGCCAAAATACAAACCGATCTCGGCGCACAAATGAAAGAATCCGGCGCCGGGAAGGCCGTCCCTGGATCGCGAGACGGCGACGGCTGCCAACAACGGCCGACCTTTAGCATGGTCGGCGCGGATGCGATCCTCCAGCATCTGGGTAACAGACTGAATGCGGTGAGGAGAGGGAATTTCGGCGGTATCGGCGATTTCCCGATAACTGATGGTGCCGCCGCCGCGCGCGGTGGCCTCCAAAATTTCAACGATTCGGCTGGACCAATTTTTCATCAAAGGCACCTCGTTCGGTGACATGGAAGCCACGCTGGGTTACAGGAACACGTGCCAATGCGGCTGGATAACGTGACGAACGCAACGGTGGTGCCGGGTCCATGATCCTTATTCGATCAACATTGTTCAACATCTCCGCGTTCGTGGTCACTCTCGTGCTCGGGATCCTGGGCATACCGCTTGTGCTTGGGCCGCGTCGCTGGGTCTGTGGGCTAAGGGATTTTTGGATTAGACTGGTTCTCGAGCTTTTGAAAGGGACGGTTGGCCTGTCGCATCGTGTCGAGGGCCAGGAGAATTTACCAAAGGGGCCCTTCATGGTGGCGTCCAAGCATCAATCCGCGTGGGAGACCTTAGCGCTGCACATGGTGTTCGATGATCCATCCATTGTCCTGAAGCGCGAATTGCTGAAACTACCGGTCCTGGGTTTCTACATATCAAAGGTCGGTATGGTGCCGATTGATCGTGGCGCTGGCGGGAGCGCGTTGAAGTACATGATCACCGAAGCACGAAAAGCCTCTGGCGCCGGTCGTCCAATCCTTATTTTTCCGCAGGGGACACGCGTAGCGCCTGGAGGGGAGGGGGCGTATCATTCCGGCGTGTTCGCGCTTTATCGGGCATTGGATTGCCCGGTGGTGCCGGTGGCGCTCAATTCGGGGAGTTTTTGGTCCCGCCGAGCTTTCTTCAAGCGCCCGGGTACGATCACGGTGCGCATTTTGCCGGTCA
>JAPKDN010000821.1 GCA_028822575.1 Alphaproteobacteria bacterium
GCAGATCGTCACAGGGTCTCCGCCGATCTCCACCGTCTTACTCGCGCCCTTGGTGAAGGTATCGGTGGTGCTAATCGCCTTAGCTGCCTTCTCCCAGCCGTTAACGCCGAACCGCGCCGGCAGCTTGGCGATCTCGGCGGTGATCTTCTCGTGCTCCAATAGCTCACCTATCACACCAGTCGACGCGATCATCACTTCTTTTGGCCCACAACTAAGCGCCTTGGCAGAAGCCGCGGCCATGGCCTCCACCGCGACACGGCCCTTGGCCCCAGTGAAGACATTAGCGTTCCCGGCATTGACCACCAGACCGCGAGCGGTGCCGGCACCCATGTGTTCGCGGCACCACTGCACAGGGGCTCCTGGCGCCGTCGATTGCGTCAGAACCCCGGCGACCGTGGTTCCAGGAGCAAATTCCAACAAAACCAGGTCGGGGCGCCCCTGATATTTGAGCCCAGATTCGCCGACTGCAATCCGCACGCCGGCGATCGCCGGCATCTCTGGAAACCGTTCCGGCGCAAGAGGAGAGATTTCAAGATCCATCAAAAGACCCGCCCTTAATCTAGAAGACCTTAGTTCTTCGGAGTCGGAGCGGGACCCTCTGGCATTGGTCCACCATCAAAATTGAACCGCTCGACCTCGGTTTTGCCACGCAGTTCGGCAAGCATTTCCTGCAGGATCACGCCCGACATTTCCGAGGAAAGTTGATCGCGAACCTGCTCAAACGACGGCGCCTCGGCGATCTTTCGGTCCTCGACCAAGATCACGTGCCATCCGAACTGCGTCTTGACCGGTTCGGTAGTAAAATTGCCCGGCGTCATGCCAAAGGCCGCCTCGGAGAACTCCGGCACCATCTGTCCTTGACCGAACCAACCAAGATCACCGCCAGACGAGGCGGAAGGTCCCGTGGACTTCTCCGAAGCCAGTTTGGCAAAGTCATCGCCCTTGTTCAGAGCCTCGATCACCGCCTTGGCTTCTTCCTCGGTTTCCATCAGTATGTGTCGTGCCTTAACCTGATCGCCGCCGCCCATCTTGTCCTTGCGGCCTTCATATTCTTCGCGCAAGCCATCTTCGGTGATTCGCTTGCCGACCGATTCGGTCAGGAAAATCTCAGAGATAATTTGGCTTTCGGCATCGCGCATACGCCTTTTGACCTGATCGTTTTCGGCGTACCCTGCCGCCCGGCCCGCAGACGCCACAAGGCGCGCGTCAATCGCTCGCTGCAACAGCGACGGATAAACCGCCGGCAACGGAAGTTTCTTATACTGGTCCGGCAGCCGCTCCGCCATCCGCAGGATTTCAACCAGGAGTATATCTTCGCCCAAAATCCGGGCCACCACAGTTTTCGTCGGATCTGGTAGCTGCGTCAGCGCGGCCGATGGCTGGGTTCCTTTCTGGGCAATCGCTGGGCCTGTAACCAAGAGACTGGCGGCGACGGCAACGATCGCGAATTTAACGCGCTTGGTTCCGCGAAAATGCGAGAACATATATTCTTCCTTCCAAGATTTGGCGCGTGAGGGCACCTTCTAAACGACTGGCATACATCCGGTTTAGCAGCGGTATCAGAAGCCGCCGTTGCCGACAAGCGATGTTGATCGGCTGAATCCCTATAAACTGGTTTATCTCACGATCATGAACATCCGCGAGGGGCCAGTCGTGAATTAGTTATCGCCGCACGTGGTATTTGGAGGCCACGAATGGGTCATCATATCAAAACCTAGCGACCTTCGACGCTTGTGCGTCTGGAGAAGTCCGAGGGGGCGGCTCGAATCACGACTGTTACGCCTCCTGCATTCAAACCAGACTCGAAACTTGTAACATCCCGGGAGGCCTTCTCACTAAAGACGTTCGCAATTCCCGCCTCATGCTCACCGATACCAAGATAAAATCCTGGTTTTACATCGTGAACCGCACCGGACCCTCTGGCGTCGAAAAGCATGCCGGTTGCGTGCAACTTGATCTCGTCTCCGAATAGCACATCTCTCAGATTGATATTCGGGTGACTGGAGTTATCGCCCACTGGCATGGCCAGTCTCGTGAACGTTCCCCCCTTAGCGGTGACGAGATCCCGCCTCGTCGGCAGATATAGATCATTATGGCTATCC
>JAPKDN010000822.1 GCA_028822575.1 Alphaproteobacteria bacterium
GTGATCCACTAGGCGTCACGACCAAGCGCCTCAGGCTTGGGCCCCGTCGTTCGACGGAGATGCGGTTAGTCTTCGAAGGAACACCGGCCTTCGCTGGAATGATAAATTTATTTATCATGCCCTGCCCCATGCACGAGGCCGCCACGCTTTAGAACAAGGACCAGCCCCATGACCCAGGAAACCCCACCTCACTGAGAGTACCCGACCCGGGTGTGTCGACGCTTTTGAGCCTTGATGCGCGCTGGCAGGCTTGGCTGGACGTGGAGGCGGCGCTGGCCAAGGCCGAGGCGGAACTGGGCATGATACCGGCGGAAGCCGCTGAGGAGATCGTCCGCAAATGCGACCTCTCGCTGTTTGATCGAGAACGCCTGACCGAGGGATTTACCCGCACCGGCCACACCCTTGTGCCATTGGTTTGGGAGTTGGCGCGGATCTGTGACGGGGATGCCGGCAACTATGTCCATTGGGGCGCGACAACCCAGAACATTACCCAGACCGGTGATCTGTTGCAGCTCCGCAAGGCGCATCGGGTGTTCCTGCGCCAGATTGCAGCGATCCTACGCCCGCTCGCGGATATGGCCGAACGCTCCAAGGACATGGCCCTGCCCGGTCGCACCCATGGCCAACACGCGGTGCCGGCGACCTATGGCCTGAAGGTGGCGATCTGGATCGACGAATTCGCCCGGCACGTCGAGCGGCTGCGGGAATGCGAGCCTCGGGTGTTTCAAGCCCTGCTCGGCGGCGCGGCTGGCACAGTGGCCTCCTTCGGCGATCAGGGTCTGGAGGTTCAGGCCAGGATGGCCGCGCATCTCGACATGAAGGCGATGCCGGTACCGGCCCGCAGCATCATGGACCATCTGGCCGAGCACATCATGATCCTGGCCTTGCTCGCGTCGAGTTGCAGTAAATTCGCCAACGAGATCTATACCGGTATGAAGCAGGAGTTCGGCGAGGTCGAGGAACCGATCTCTCCCGGCACGGTCGGAAGCAGCACCATGCCGCAAAAGCGCAACCCGCACATGTCCCAGGACATCATGGCCTATGCTGCCCAGATCCGCGCCATGGTCCCGCTCGCGCTGGAGACGGTGATGACAGAGCACGAAGCGAACCGCCAAACCTCGCTAATGATGCGGCACGCCCAGAGCCAGGTTTGCGGCCTCCTCGGCGATACGTTGGAGCGGGTTCGTATCCTGGCCGAGGGGTTGGTCCTCAAGCCCGAGCGCATGCGCGCCAATCTGGATCTGACCGAGGGCCTGATCATGGCCGAGCCGATCATGCTGGCGCTTGGCGAGCATGTCGGCCGGCAAGAGGCTCATGATATCGTTTATGACGCCGCCCAGGTCGCCGGCGTTGAGGGAACCTTTAGCGGCCTGCTGGCGGCCGACCCACGCTTTACCGACCACCTGTCGGCGGATCAAATCGACGCCATGCTCGATCCAACAAAATATACCGGCCTTTGCGCGAGGCTAGCGGAGGAACAGGCGGTCCGTGGTCGCGCCCTGGCCGACGAGATCGATGGATGGTTGGCAGAATAAGCGACCCGGACGCCCACCTCCCGCCGCTAAACCGCCGTCAACCCGCCATCGATCACCAGTTCCGCGCCGGTCATGTGTTTGGCCTCGTCCGAAGCCAGGAACAGAATACCGTTGGCGATATCCAATGGCTCGCCAGTCTCGCCCATGGGAGTTGCGCTGACTCGCTTTTTTCGGTTCTCAACCGGGTCGGCGCCGCCCATGCTCATTGATTCATCACCCATATCGGTGTCGATCAATCCCGGATGCACCGAGTTGACACGGATCCCATACCCCTTGCGCGCGCAATCGATGGCGATGGACTTCGTCAACTGCCGCACCGCTCCCTTGGAGGCGCCATAGGCGACGATGCCCGGCGTGGCGACCAGCCCCGCGATGGAGGACAAGTTGACGATCGCTCCGCCACCGCCCAGCTTCATCGCCTTGACCCCGGCCCGGCAACCAAGGAACACGCCTTGGGCGTTGACCTCCTGGACAGCTTTCCATTCATCAAGACCGATATCATCGATCGATTGGTACTGGGTGGTGGCCAATATACCCGCGTTGTTCACCAGCACATCAAGCCGCC
>JAPKDN010000056.1 GCA_028822575.1 Alphaproteobacteria bacterium
CTTCCGGACCTGACCGGGTTGGCGAGGAGCCCGTCCACCCCAACCTTCCTGACGCAGATATATCGGGGCAGGGGGGACGATTGCAAGGCCCGAACCCCATTTCGTCGCCCGTCAATCGACGATGAAGAGTTTCGCGCCGGTCTTGGTGACCGAGCGATGCGCAGCGTCACCCTTGTCCGAGACTTGATAACTCATGCCCGGCGTGAGTGTGACCCGACGCCCATCCTGGAGTTCCGAATGCAACTCGCCTTCTAATACCAACAGGATATGGCCACGGTCGCACCAATGATCCGCAGCATAACCGGGCGTGTACTCGACCATGCGGATCCGGATATCACCCACTTCCTGGGTGCGCCAGAGCGCCTTGCCGGTCTCGCCGGGATACTCGACGACGGGAACGCTGCTCCAGTCGGTAGTCGTGAAGGGAAGCGAGGGTATCTTCATTTTTCTACTCCGGTCGCACTAAAACGTTGTCTGGCGGGACGGGTCACGTTCGGCGATTGATCATAATATTTACCGGGCCCCTCAGTTACGAGTCCCGAATGACCACCGGGACCATAATTATCAAGGCGACAGCCCGGGAGCGGACCCTGGGTGATCTTCCAATCTTTCATGCGACTCGATTTTTGATAACGCTATCCCGCCGTTTAGTTAGCCAATTTTTGCGACGCCGGAAGCGCGACCGCCACAACTGACGGATTGCCGAAGCGGGGCGACGCAGGTAGGGTCGCGCCCGATGCTGGAGACGCTTGAAATACTGGCGTTCCCCGCACGCTCAAAGCATTGATGAACCGCCGCCATGGACTGGACACTTTTCGTCACCCAAGTGCTGAACGGGCTACAGCTCGGCGTGTTGCTGTTCCTGTTGGCGTCGGGTTTGACCTTGATTTTCGGGATCATGGATTTCGTCAATCTGGCGCATGGCTCCCTGTATATGGTGGGAGCCTATTTCTGCGCGACCTTGGCCGAGTGGACCGACTCCTTCGTTTTAGGGGTCGTCCTGGCGCTGCCTTTTACGGCGCTTGTCGGGTTGGCCGTGGAAGTCGTCGTCATCCGGCGGCTTTACGCCCGGAACCATTTGGATCATGTGCTCGCCACCTTCGGGTTGATCCTTTGTTTCGATACGGCGGTTCAATTCCTTTGGGGTCCCGAGGGCATGGCGATCCGGCTGCCAGAAGTCCTGGATGGCCAAGTCGAGCTCGCGGGCGGGATTGTATTTCCGACCTTTCGGTTGCTGATCATCGTGGTCGGCCTGCTGGTCGCGCTGGGTTTGTATCTGGTGGTTACCCGCACTCGCGCGGGGATGCTGATCAGGGCTGGTGCCTCCAACCGCACGATGATCTCGGCTTTGGGTGTTGATATTCAAACTCTGTTCACCCTGGTCTTCGCCGCCGGCGCGGCGATGGCGGGACTGGCCGGCATGATGATCGCGCCGATCACCGAGGCGAGTGTCGGCATGGGCAACGAGATCATCATCGTCGCCTTCGTGGTGATCATCATCGGCGGTATCGGCTCGATCAAGGGCGCGTTTCTGGCGGCGGTGCTTGTCGGGATGATCGATACGATGGGCCGGTCTTTCCTGGACACGTTGCTCAAGTTGGTGATCAACGATCAGACAGCCGAAACGGCGGCGCCGGCCCTATCGGCGATGCTGATCTACATTCTGATGGCGGGGATCCTGGCGTTCCAGCCTCAGGGCCTGTTCCCGCCGAAGGGGCGCTAAGGCGATGGAGCGGTTGGCAACACTCTCGCCACGCGGTTGGGTCATGATCATCGGCCTGCTCCTGCTGGCTCTTCTTCCACCTCTCGTGGCGGTCACGGGGCACACGTTTTATCTAGACTTGGCCAGCCGCCTGATGATCCTCGGCATCGCCGCCGTCAGCCTTAACCTGATCCTCGGGCATGGTGGTATGATCAGCTTTGGCCATGCCGCCTATCTCGGGATCGGCGCCTATAGCGTCGGCATACCCGCGTATTACGAAATTCATGACGGGTTCATCCAGATCCCACTGGCGGTCGCCACCTCGGCCGTGTTCGCCCTGATCACCGGCGCGATTTGCCTGCGAACCAAGGGTGTCTACTTCATCATGATCACTATGGCCTTCACCCAGATGGTGTTCTATGCGTTCGTGAGCATTGAAGAATATGGCGGCGACGATGGGTTGGTGATCGATCTACGCAGCGAGTTCGCCGGGTTGATCAACATCGATGGGGCGAACGGGCTCTATTATTTCATTTTCGTCTCGCTTCTGGCCGTCCTGTTCCTAGTGCACCGGATCACCCGGTCCCGCTTTGGCATGGTTATAGAGGGCGCGCGCGGAAACGAGCGGCGTATGCGGGCGATCGGCTATGACACCTATCGCTATCGGCTGGTCTGTTACGTAATCGCCGGCGCCATCTGTGGGTATGCCGGCGCGCTGCTGGGCAATTTTACGAATTTCATCAGCCCCGAAATGATGGACTGGACCGCGTCCGGAGAGCTGATCTTCATGGTCGTACTGGGCGGCACCGGTAGCCTGTTCGGTCCAATCCTCGGCGCCGCCGCCTTCGTTTTATTGGAAGAATGGCTCTCGGCGATTACGATCTATTGGCAGTTCATCTTCGGCACGTTGTTGATCCTTGTCGTGCTGTTCTGGCGTGGCGGGCTTAACGGTCTGGTCGATTGGATCGGGAGGGCGACATGGCGAAAACGCTCCTGACGGTCAAGGGTCTCCACAAGAGCTTTGGCGGCGTGACCGCGACCGATCATGTGGGTCTGGATGTGGCCGAGGGTGAGATTCACGCGGTGATCGGCCCCAATGGCGCCGGCAAGACCACCCTGGTGAGCCAGTTATCCGGCGAACTCCGACCCGATAGCGGCACCGTTGAATACGATGGCGAGCTGATCACCCTTCTGGCGCCCCATGCCCGCTCGCATCTTGGGATTTCAAGATCCTTTCAGATAACCAGTCTGATGCTTGATATGAGCGTGCGCGACAACGTGGCCTTGGCGGTTCAGGCCCATGCTGGTCATTCGTTCCGGCTCTGGGGCGATGCGCGGCGCGATACGGACCTGATCGAGCCGGCGATGGCATCATTGGAGCAGGTCGGACTGATGGATCGGGCGGATGCTATCGCACGCGAGATATCCCATGGCGAACACCGCTTGCTGGAGATCGCCATGGCGCTGGCGACCAAGCCCCGACTGTTGTTGCTGGACGAACCCATGGCCGGGATGGGGGTCGAGGAAGCGCAACGCATGATTGGCTTTCTCGCCAGTCTCAAGGGCGAAAAAAGCATGCTCCTGGTCGAGCATGACATGGACGCGGTCTTCGCGCTCGCCGATCGGATCACGGTGTTGGTCACCGGCAAGGTGATCGCGTCGGGACCGCCGGACCAAATCCGCGGCGACCCCGAGGTGCGGCGCGCCTATCTAGGCGACGAGGCCTCCGCATCCGCCGAGGGGGCAGCCTGATGTTGTCAGTGCGCCAAATAGAAACTCATTACGGCGCTAGTCAGGCTCTGTTCGGCGTATCGCTTGAGGTCGGAGCGCGAGAGGTCGTCACCCTGATGGGGCGCAACGGGATGGGTAAGACCACGACGGTTCACTCGATCATGGGGGTTGTGCCCGTCAGCACCGGGGAAATTCATTTCGAGGGCCGGCGGATCGACGGCGCGGCCAGCTTTCGGATCGGCCAGGCGGGGATCGGGTTGGTGCCCGAGGGACGGCAGGTCTTTCCCAATCTGACGGTCCGCGAGAACCTGATCGCGACCGCCGCCAACCGGACCGGACAAAGCGCGCCCTGGACCCTGGATCGGGTATTGGAAATGTTTCCCGCGCTAGGCAAGCGGCTATCCAGCATGGGCAATCTACTTTCCGGCGGCGAACAACAGATGTTGGCCATCGGACGGGCGCTTATGACCAACCCGAAGCTGCTTGTCCTGGACGAAGCGACCGAAGGGCTTGCGCCGCTGGTACGCCGGGACATTTGGGTCTGTCTCGGGCGGCTTAAGCAAGAGGGCCAGGCGATCCTGGTTATCGACAAGAATGTCGAGGATCTCGCCCAGATCGCCGATCGGCACTACGTGATCGAGAAAGGCCGGATGGTGTGGTCGGGAACAACCGAGGAATTGCGTTCACGTCAGGACCTGTTGAGCGAAAAGCTCGGGGTTTAGATTAAACAAAAGCGCGAGGAATACGCCACACCGCTTCGGGAACCGATCGCATTGGAGATAAAAACGCTCACCCCGCCCGGGCGGGGTGCGGAACCCGCCAGCATCTCGCACTATGGGTGTTCGGCACCAAGACCGAATGAGCTTTGTGGGTGCCAATGATCGAGGGGAAACCGGATGCAGATCGTCGATGCTCAAATCCACACATGGGGCGTTGGCTTGCCGAGCAATCTCTCGCATCGCCAAGTCACCGCCTTCACGCCTGAAGAAGCGATCGCCATGATGGATGAGGCCGGTGTCAACGGGGCGGTGATCCACCCACCCGGCTGGGACCCGAACTCGACCGAGATGGCCTTCAAGGCCTGTCACGACCATCCCGGTCGCTTCGCGATCCTCGGCTCCCTTCCGCTAGACGAAGCGACTTCCAGCCCGCTGATTACCAACTGGCGAGACCAACCGGGCATGCTCGGCCTTCGATATGTGTTCCTGCATGATCCGGACAAGCAACAGCTCCACGATGGCGCGCTCGAATGGCTCTGGACAGCGGCGGAGGAGGCCGGAGTACCGGTCTCCTGCCTGGCGACAGATTCCCTGACCATGCTTGGCGAGGTCGCGGAACGGCACCCAGGACTTCGCCTGACCATCGACCATCTAGGCGGACGGGGCGGCCTGACCACCCTGAAAGACGCCGAGGCCATGACCCATATTCCGAAGTTGCTTAAACTCGCCAAGCTTCCGAACGTCGCGGTCAAAGCGACCGGGGCGCCCGGCTATTCCAGCGAGGCTTATCCTTTTCCCAAAATGCACACCTATTTGGAACAGATCTTCGACGCCTTTGGGCCCACCCGGATGTTTTGGGGTACGGACATCACGAAAATGCCCTGTACCTGGCTCGAATGCGTGGAGATGTTCACCGTTGGGTTGCCGTGGCTGAAAGGCGAGGATCAACGCCTGGTCATGGGCCAGGCGATCTGCGACTGGTGGGGCTGGGACCGCGCCGTTTAACAATTTCGAAATTATAAAAGGTCTTCACATGAGCCAAGCTCGCGAGAACAACCCGTCTGGCAGGCAAGTCGCCGTGGTCGTCGGCGCCACCTCAAAATGGCAGTCCGATGGGCGCAACACCAAGCTGATCCACGGTCGGGCCGTTGACGATAGTGCCCTGCCGGTCGGCGTGCGTTGGGGCGTTGGCGGCGCCATCGCTCAAAAATTCGCCGCCGAGGGTTTCTTCACAGTGATCACGACCCGCACCAGGGCCAACGCCGAACCGATGGCCGCCGCGATCCGCGATCAAGGCGGCGAATGCATGATCGTCGAGCTGGATCTGGTCTCCGCCGGCTCCATCTCCGCCGCCTTCGCCACTATTCGCGAGACCGTCGGCGAGCCCGAGGTGTTGGTCTATAACGCCGGTTATATCGACGGTCGGGACCTCCCGCCGGAAAAGGAGCTTCTAGAGCATATCCCGGTCGAGATGTTCGACACCGCCCAGCACATCTCCAGCCGCGGACCCTTTCTGGTCGCCAAAGAAGTCCTGCCCGGCATGCGCAAGCGCGGCCACGGATCGTTCCTATTCTCTAACAACAACAAGTCCCTACGCGGTCAGAAGCGCAACACCGGAGAGTCGCTCTACTATCCTCGGGTGATGATGCGAACGCTCGCCCAGGTCCTGACCGAGGAATACTCCGAGCACGGTATCCATGTGGCCAATGTGGTGATCGACGGCCTGATCGACTCGCCTGGCACGCGGTCGCTGAAAAAAGCCGTTGATAACCCTGATATGGTTATCAACCCGGTCAAGATCGCTGAGGCCTTTCATTACCTGCACACTCAGGACCAGTCCTGCTGGACCCACGAGCTGCAACTGACACCGCACGTAACCAAGCCAGCCTTTTAGAAATCGGAGCGTCGAATGACCGCCATCGGGATGCGAGACATCAACGCCGAGGAACGACGAGCCTTCGAGGAAGATGGGGTCGTCCATCTTCGGGGGCTCTTCAATGCCGATTGGATCGAGATGCTGCGCGACCGCGCGGCCCATGTGATGAAACACCCAGGGAAAATGTCCTACGACCTGGCCCGCGATGACGGCAAGGGGCGGTTTTTCACCGAGACATTTCTCTGGCATCGCGATGAAGCCTTCAAGCGCTTCGTGCATGACTCACCAGCCGCTGGCCTCGCCGGTCAGGTCATGGATTCGGCGCGTATGAATATCGTTTTCGATCAATTTCTGATCAAGGAGGCCGGGTCTCCAGAACCGACGGTCTGGCACCACGACCTGACCTATTGGCCGATCAAGGGAAAGCGGGTGGCGACCTTATGGCTGGCGCTTGACGAAGTCACCGAGGACAGTGGGTCGATGGAATTTGTGAAGGGATCCCACAAATGGGGAAAGCGATTCCACCCCGTCGCCTTCGTCGACCCCGAGAAATACAAAACCGAAGAGCCGCCGGTTCCCGACATCGATGCCATGCGCGATGAGTTGGAGTTCATCCGTTTCGACTATGAGCCCGGCGACTGCACGATCCATCACGGACTGATGGTCCACGCCGCGGGCGGTAACAGTCGCAAGGATCGAAGCCGCCGTGCCTACGCCACGCGATGGGCCGGTGACGATGTCGTCTATGACCCGCGTCCGAACATTCAACCGATGCTATGGGATCCCAACCTCGCACCCGGCGCGCCTCTCGACAGTACGCTCTGGCCATGCGTTTGGGAGCGGTAACGTTACAGCGCACAAGACCCACCAAGCCCTCTGATCAAAGCTACGGCGGTACGGTCGGGTTATTTTACCGCCGCGCCAGCGAAAGCTGGGACTATAGCTTAGATCACTCCACGGTCTCATAAATCTAGGAGATCACGCACCCATGGACGGCACATGCCCTCGGAAAAGCACCCGCTTTCGCTGGCGCGACGGTTGAGGGGGTGAAACACCCCAACGGATCTGGAAAGGTCTTTCCAGTCGAGAGATAACCCAGACCAAAGTCTTTCAGCGACCAACCCGGCACATGGGAGATATCAGACACTCTCATGACCACGCGGCACGCGGAAAGCCTTGAAGCGGCGGCCAAACAGTCCATAGAACTGACCCACGCCAGAGCACCATCGCCTGCAACGGGAATCAAACCTCATGACCGCCGCCCAATCTCCCGCCGACACGAACCCCAATACCGGCTTGGACGCCATGATCATCGGCGCCGGGGTCGCGGGCATGTATCAACTGTATCGTCTACGCGAACTTGGCATGCGGGTGCGGGTTTTCGAGGCCGGCACGGACGTTGGTGGCACCTGGTACTGGTGCCGCTATCCGGGAGCGCGCTTTGATAGCGAGAGCTGGTCCTACGGCTATTCCTTTTCCGAGGAATTACTCCAGGAATGGGACTGGCCGGAGCATTTCTCCGCCCAGCCCGACACTCTGCGCTATCTCGAATATGTCGCCGACAAGTTCAATTTCCGCCGCGATATACAGTTCAACAGCCGGATGATCGCCGCGCGTTTCGACGACGACGCCGGCACCTGGACCATTACGCTGGAAAGCGGCGAGCAAGTCACCGCCCCGCTGATGATCACGGCGCTTGGCCCGCTGTCGGCCTTCACCATGCCGAATATTCCCGGCGTCCCCGACTTCAAGGGGCCGGCCTATCACACCGCCCGATGGCCGAAGGAGCCAGTGGACCTGAAAGGCAAGCGCGTCGGGATCATCGGTACCGGCGCCACCGCGATCCAGACCATTCAGACCATCGCCAAGGATGTCGGCCATCTGACGGTATTCCAGCGCACCCCGAATTGGGCGGCACCGTTACACAACACCAAGATCACCCCGGAGGAGCAGAAGAAGATCAAGGCCACCTTCCCCGAAATATATGAGCGCTGCCGGCAGACCGTCGCCTGTTTCATCCACAACCCGGATCCGCGAAACACCTTGGATGTGTCGCCGGAGGAGCGCGAGGCGTTCTGGGAGAAACTTTATTCTGAGCCCGGCTTCGGCATCTGGATTGGTAATATCAAGGATGTCCTAACCGACGAGCACGCCAACGCGCTGATGACCGAATATGCCACCAAGAAAATCCTCCAACGCGTCAAGGACCCCAAGATCGCCAAGTTGCTAACGCCGATCACCCATGGCTTCGGCACCCGGCGTCTGCCGCTGGAGAGCGGTTATTACGAGGCCTATAACCAGGACAACGTGCTGCTGGTCGACATCAACAAGACCCCCATCGAGCGAATCACGCCAAAGGGCGTCCAAACCACCGGCCAAGAATACGAATTCGATCTGATGATCTACGCCACTGGCTTTGACGGGGTCACCGGGCCATATGACCGGATCGACATTCGTGGTACCGGCAGAAGGCGGCTAAAGGACGAATGGGTCGAGATGCCCCGCACCCTGTATGGCATGCAGGTCGAAGGCTATCCCAATATGTTCATGATCCTTGGCCCGCACACCGCGCGTGGCAACATTCCCCGCAATATAGAGGAAGTGGTGGAGTGGCAGACCGGCCTGATCAAGCACATGCGGGAAAACGGCCTGACGCGCGCCGAGCCACGGCCCGAGGCGGTGGGCCCCTGGATCGACAAAGTTAACGAGGCTTCGGCCAATTTGCTCATGACCAAGATCCCGTCCTGGCAAACCGGCGTGAACCGGAATGTCGAAGGCCGGCAGGTCCCGCGCGTCCTTGGCTATAACGGCGGCGCGGTACGCTATCGCCGAATGATCGAGAAACAGGCGGCCGAGGGATACCCGGAATTTCTGTTCGGGTAAGAGCGTAAGTCGACGCGGTAATCGCGCCCCGACCCGTAACCTTTAAGCCCGCGCCAAAGCGTCCAGCGACTCGCCCAGCGCCTGATCCAATATCGCCGTCGCGGTGTCGATTTCCTCCGTCGTCACCGTCAGAGGCGGCGCGATGCGCCAGACCGAGCCGCGCTCTGGGCGGCGACGAATGTTCATCGACAGGCCGAGTTCAAGGCATCGCTCGGTCGTCTTGGCGCCGAGCTTGTGATGCGGAACCCGGCCTTCTCGATCCTCGACCAGTTCGACTCCCAGCAACAACCCCTGACCGCGAACCTCACCGATCACCTCGTATTTCTGTTGCAAGTCCAGCATCCGGCCGCGCAGATAGACACCCATCTCCTTGGCCCGCTCGATCAGGTTTTCGCTTTTCAGGGTTTGCAGCACCGCGACCCCGACCGCTGCCGGCAGCGGGTCGGAAACATGGCTGGTGTAATGGGAGAAGCCGCTTTCAAACGCTTTCTCTTCGATCGCGTCCGAGGTGATGGTCGCGGCGAGCGGAATGCCGCCACCCAAGGTTTTCGAGACTGCCATTATGTCCGGTGTAACGCCGAGGCCATCGGCGGCGAACCACTCACCGATGCGCCCGAACGCGGTCTGGGCCTCGTCAAAGATCAGCATCAACCCGCGCGCGTCGCATTCCTGACGCAGAGCCTTGAAATAGCCATCAGGCGGGACGATGACCCCGCCGGCCGACAGGATCGGTTCGGCGATCACTGCCGCCGGCGCGCCGGCCCATTGCATGTCGAGCATACGAAAGCCGATCTTCATGCACGTCAGGTCACAGGAGTCTCGGCAATGATCCACCGGGCAACGATAAGCGTTCGGCTCTGGAATCGCGTAGACGCCGGGCATGGTTGGGCCATGGCCTTTGCGGTCGCTCGCCATCGACACCGCCGCGCCACCCCCACCGGCGCCATGCCAGGAACCACCCAACGCCACGACCTCATATCCGCCGGTGGCGAATTTGGCGATCTTCAGCGCCGCCTCGTTGGCCTCGCCGCCAGTATTGACGAACATCGATTTCGACAGCGGCACCGGGAGGATCTCGGCCATCTCCTCGGCCAGTTCCGCAACCGTATCGGGGATCATCCCGCTGAATAAATGAATCGCGGTATCGGCGCTCTTCTTAACCGCGTCGACGATGGCGGGATGATTATGTCCCAGGGTCGAGCACATCTGGCCGGAGGTGAAGTCCAGGATCGCCTTGCCGTTCTTGTCCCAAACCCAGGAACCCTTGGCGCGCACAATAATCTCGGGAAAGGATTCCGACGTATAACGGATCAGATGGTCACCGAGAGCGGGTTGCTTGGCGTCGGGCATGGGAAGTCTCCTGGAATTGGGAGAAGGGTTTACCCGAGTGTGGCCGAAAAACCAGATCTGGCAATGGAATTAGACAAAGCGAAAACCTTCGCGCGAATTCCGGCAACACCCTTCGACACGGCGGACGCTAAGGCCTCACTTCTTTAAAGAGCAAAAGACGGCTCGGTCTGTTTTTGTTCTATCGAAACGCGCTTTCTCCAAGCTGTTAGAAAAGCGTCATGAAAGTTTGGCAATGCCGCCTACGTTTTGCTCCAAGGTTCGCGCCTGATCTACCAGACCAAATTTCTTGAATACCGTTTGCAATGGCGTGACGTTCATCCACATCAGTTTGTGCGCCCACTCCAGGCGCCTCTGTATTTCCAATCGAACTCCCGGCGGGATTCGCCGTCGGCCCGAAGCAGGGCTTGCCGGGTATTCTCATCCGCCGCCGCCGCGTAGTCATGCTCCCGTTGGCGCCGTTCATACACATACCGGCTCAAATTTGGCGGTATCGGTAGATGCTTGTCCATATTGCGCAAATGAACCCAGGTTTCGGCCAAGAACGCTAGATAGCAAGCTGGCGCCGCGCCTTCGGCATCGGTGAAGAACGTCCCGCCCAGCGCATCCGCCTGTTTCAAGGCTTGAAGTCCCAGCGCAAGCCCGCCTTTCATAAAGGCCATGAAAGCCAGTTTGTAGAGTTTGAGGATCGTTGCTTGCCTGTCGGCCTCGGCATGTTTCACCACATCGCGCACGGAGCGCCGAAAGTCGACTTCCAAGCCGAGCGTTTTCCCTCGACCATGCATGCCAAACGTCATCTTTTCGGCTTCATCTTCGCCGAAGGGCTCCATATGGAACAGATCGAAGGCATTGGTCTGTAGATAGGTAAGGGATTGCTCGAACGTCGCAGCACCCTGGTACACCGGGT
>JAPKDN010000057.1 GCA_028822575.1 Alphaproteobacteria bacterium
GAAGATCGGCAACTGGCGGAGATTGACGCCCTGGGCGATCGCATGGGCAAGGTGCGTCGACAAGTCGAGCGTGTGATCTTTGGCCAGAACGAAGTGGTCGATCAGGCTTTGATAACAATTTTGGCCGGTGGGCACGGTTTGCTGATCGGCGTGCCCGGCCTCGCCAAGACCAAGCTGGTGGAGACTCTAGGGACAGTGTTTGGTCTGGGTGATAAGCGCATTCAATGCACGCCTGACCTCATGCCGGCGGATATTATCGGCTCTGAGGTTCTGGAGGAAGACGCGGCGGGTAAGCGGAGCTTCCGGTTCATTCCGGGGCCGGTGTTCTGCCAGGTTCTCATGGCCGACGAGATCAACCGCGCGAGCCCTCGGACCCAGTCGGCGCTGTTGCAGGCGATGCAGGAACAGAATGTCACCGTCGCCGGCCAAACTCATGAATTGCCGCGGCCTTTTCATGTGCTGGCGACACAGAACCCGCTGGAGCAAGAAGGTACCTACCCCTTGCCGGAGGCGCAGCTCGACCGTTTTCTTCTTCAGATCGATGTCGGCTACCCCGACGCGGAGGCGGAACGGCGGATGTTGCTCGTCACCACGGGATCAAGCGAGGAAGTGGCGACCTCGGTGTTGTCCGGCGAGGAGTTGATTGCTGCCCAAGCGCTTCTCAGGCGTCTGCCGGTTGGCGTAAGCGTCGTTGATTCGATTCTGGCGATTGTGCGCGCCGGACGCCGTGAGAGCTCAGATGTCGAAGAAGTGCGGCGCCACGTTGCCTGGGGACCGGGCCCGCGCGCCAGCCAAGCGCTCATGCTTGCCGTCAGGGCCCGGGCGGTCATTCAAGGCCGTATTTCCCCTTCCGTGGATGACGTCGTGGCTCTGGTCCATCCGGTCCTTCGGCACAGAATGGCGCTCAACTTCGCGGCCCGCGCCGAGGGGGTAACCTTGGACAGTGTCATCGACCGCCTTTGCGATCGTTATCTGTAATGCCGTACCCAGCGTGATTAGACAGCAATCAGAAGCGCTCGCCATTAGGCTGCCGCCGTTACAGGTGGAGGCGCGACATATCGCGGCGACCGTGGCGCAGGGAATGCATGGGCGACGGCGCGCCGGGCAAGGTGAGAGCTTTTGGCAATTTCGTCGCTATCAGCAATTCGACGAGGCACGCCACATCGATTGGCGGCGGTCGGCCCGGGGGCTGGACCTCTTCGTTCGCGAGAATGAATGGGAGGCGGCCCAAAGCGTTTGGATCTGGCGGGATTCGTCGCCTTCCATGCGGTATCGATCGAGCCGGGATTTACCCGAGAAATCAGAGCGTGCCGATGTGTTGGCGGCGGCGCTGGCGATCCTGCTTACCAATGGGGGCGAGAATGTCGGCCTACTTGGCGAGGGTATGCCGGCGCGGGGTGGCCGGACCGGCCTCAATATTTTGATTGAGGCGATGGCGATTTCAACTGGCGGAATCAGCGCGCCGCCGGCGGAGCCGTTACCGCGCCATGCGGCGGTCGTTCTGATCGCTGATTTTCTGGAACCTATTTCAGTGTATCGCGACTCGATCTCGGCCCTGGCGGCGCGAGGCTGTTTTGGGCACTGCGTGCAGGTGCTTGATCCGGCGGAAGAAGGTTTCCCGTTTGGTGGTAGGATCCGCTTCGAGGGCACCGAGGACGAGGGCTCGCATCTGCTGCGACGGGCCGATCGGGTCCGTGACGAATATCTGGAAAAATTGATGTTGCACCGTGAGGCATTGAAGGCTCTCACGACGACATTTGGTTGGAGTTTCAATAACCATTCCACCGATCAGTCGGCGGCGGCGGTCATGCTGTCGCTTTACGGTGCCCTTGTCCGAACCGTCGGGAGGGAATGAGGGCATATGTTGGCGCTCGGCTCTCTCGCCTTTGCCAGTCCGTGGTTGTTAACGGCGTTACTGGGGCTGCCCGTTCTCTGGTTTTTGCTCCGCGTAACCCCACCTGCGCCTCGGACGATGCGTTTCCCCGCGATCCGATTGCTTTACCAATTAAGATCAGCCGAGGAGACCCCCGATACCGCGCCCTGGTGGTTGCTGTTTTTGCGGCTTTTATTCGCTGCCCTGGTGATCATGGCAGTGGCGCATCCGATACTGAATGCCAACGAGGATCTGCCAGGTAAGGGCGCGGTGGTGATCGTGGTTGATGACGATTGGGTCTCAGGTCGTAATTGGTCGAGCCGCGTCGAGGTGATGGAAGACCTGTTGGATCAGGCTGAACGCAAGGGCCGCCCGATCTTCTTGCTGCGGACCACATGGACGCCTGATGATGACCGGGCCTTGAACAAACCCTTGTCAACAACCGAAGCGCGCTCCGTGATCAAGTCGATGACACCGCGTCCTAGGCCGTCCGATATGGGGCCGTTGATGAAGGCGCTTCGTGAGACGTCACTCCCGTCACCAGCCGACGTGATTTGGCTAAGTAATGGTATCGAGGACCCCGGTGAAACCGCGTTGATCGAACATTTTCGTCGGCTCGGCGGGCTGACGATTGTCGCTGATGATGGGAATGGTCCTAAAATCCTGATTCCACCGTCCAGCTTGAGCCGCTCGGTCACGGTCGAAGCCGTGCGTCTTTCTGAAGGTGTCGCGGAGCGCATCGTTATCCGAGCGATCGCGGCGGACGGGCGGGTTCTGGCCCGTGCGACTGGTGCGTTCGAAGCCACGGACCGCCGTGCCAGCATCGAGATCTCGCTTCCAGTCGAGCTTCGAAATGACATTGTCAGGCTGGAGGTAGAGGGCGAGTCGACGGCGGCGGCGGTGGTTCTTCTTGATGACGGCTTTAAACGACGCCCGGTCGGGTTGGTGTCGCAGGGGGAATTTGATGGCAAGCAGCGGCTTTTGGACGAACTTTATTACCTTGAGCGGGCGCTTTCACCCTTTAGCGAGGTGAGCCGTGGACGACTCTCGACATTACTTCAGAGCGGGTCGGCGGCTCTGATCCTGGCCGATATAGGCGTTGTCCCCCGGGCTGACCGAGATCGACTATTAACCTGGATCGAGGCCGGAGGCGTCCTCATTCGGTTCGCGGGGCCCCGATTGGCGGCAGCGAGCATAGATTCTGAAGGACTGGGGGTCGATGACTTGGTTCCGACGCGTCTACGAAGTGGGGACAGAGCTCTGGGCGGGGCCTTGTCATGGTCGCGGCCCCTGGCGGTCAACGCGTTCAACCCTGAGGGACCGTTCGCCGACATGGACAGCTATGGCGATGTCGTGGTGCGCCGCCAGGTTTTGGCCGAGCCCTTGATCGACCTGGACGAGAAAACTTGGGCCCGATTGGCAGATGGAACCCCCATCGTGACGGCGGGCCGTCGCGGCAAGGGATGGTTGGTGTTGTTTCACACCACCGCGAGTCCCGAATGGAGTGACCTGGCGCTTTCTGGCTTGTTCGTGGATATGCTTTCGCGGGTTGTCGCGATGAGTTCTGGGTTGTCCGGGAACCAAGGTTCCGCGGAGCTGGCGCCATTGGAAACCCTCGATGGGTTTGGGGTTCTTGAAACGCCGCCCGCCAGCGCGCGCGGACTTTCCTTGCCCGAAGCGGGGATACTCCCCTCCGTTGGGCCAAATCAACCACCCGGATATTATGGAACGAAATCGGTACGGCGGGCCTTGAATTTGACAATTGAACCCGTGACATTTAGGCATCAAGCAAGGCCACCAAACGGTGTTGCAGTTCGTGGCTATGGCTCTGGCGAAGAGATGGACTTCCGGCCCGCTTTGCTTGCCGCCGCGCTTGCTTTGTTCCTGATTGATCTGTTCTTCACGCTGATCATGCGGGGCGTGTTGGCGCCCCGTAGGGCGGTGGCGGGCGCGCTCGGTCCTGCTCTGGTGGTCGCTGGCCTCGTGGTCACCGGCCTGGCGAGCACGACGGAGACGGCGCTGGCTCAGGTCATGGATCGAGAGGCCGACGCCTTTGCGTTGGACGCGACGCTGGAAACCCGGCTTGCTTATGTGATTACTGGCGACGAGGCAGTCGACGTGATCAGTGGTTCCGGCCTCGCCGGTTTGTCGAATGTTTTGACTCGACGCACCGCAATCGAACCGGCCGAGCCGGTCGGCGTGGATCTTGAGATCGATGAGCTCGCGTTCTTTGCTTTGTTGTACTGGCCCATCACCCCTAACCAGCCCCCCCTCTCGGATGAGGCCGTTGGACGGGTGAACGCTTTCATGCGCAATGGTGGGACGATTCTTTTCGATTCGCGTGATCAATACGAGGCTGGTGTATCGGGCAGTAGCTCGGGCATGCGCCGATTACGGGCCTTAAGCAGGGATCTGGACATCCCACCGCTCACACCGGTGCCGCCAAACCACGTGCTAACCAAGGCCTTCTATCTGCTAAACGAATTCCCTGGCCGTTTTACCGGGGGGCAGGTCTGGATCCAAGATCTTACCGATGGCGCGAATAGCGAGGTCACCCCGGTAATCATTGGCAGCCATGACTGGAGCGGCGCCTGGGCTCGTGACCAGAGCGGGCGATTCGCGCTGCCGGTCATTCCCGGGGGTGAAATACAGCGCGAGATGGCGTTTCGATTTGGCGTCAACGTGATGATGTATGCGCTCACCGGGAATTATAAGGCCGATCAGGTGCATGTGCCGTCGATCCTGGAAAGGCTGGGCCAGTGACCCCGGGCGCGGTTGATATAGCATTTGATCCGCTGATCCCCTGGATTTGCGTGGTTGTAGCGGCGGCGGTCGGATTTTCGCTGGTGACGGTGGGCGCCTGGCGTCGGGCTAGTGGGATGGGATGGCGCGCTGGGGCTCTGTTCGCTCTGCTTGTGACGCTGGCCAACCCAACCTTGGTGAACGAGGAGCGAAGCCCAAAACGGGACGTCGTTGTCATCGTAATCGACGAAAGCCCTAGCCAGAAAGTTGGCGAGCGTGCCGCCGCGACGGCCGATGCCTTAGCTCGCGTTGAAACAGTTCTGGCGCCGATGCTTGATCTGGAGGTTCGCACGGTCCGTGTGAATGGGGGGCCGGTTGGACAGGCCAACAACCGAGGCAAGGACGGTACACGGCTTCTAGAGGCGGTGGCACGCGCGACCTCGGATATACCAAAGCGGCGACTGGCAGGAATTATCGCGATTACGGACGGCCAGATACATGACGCCAAGGACGCGTTGGCGCGTGGCGGCCTTCCCACGCCGTTTCATGCCCTTTTGACGGGGCGCCGAAGCGAAAGCGACAGGTTACTGTATGTTGAACGAGTGCCGTCCTTTGGCATGGTCGGCCGCGATGTTTCAATGAGTATCCGCCTGGATGATCATGAGGTAGCGGAAGGAACCTTGGTTCCCGTCGTGCTCCGTATCGATGGCGAGTTGACCGAGACCATGTTTGTTCCCGCGAACCGTTCCCATGAGCTCAAGGTCCCGCTCAAGCATGGCGGTGAGACCATCCTTGAGCTCGTCGCTGAGACCCGAGATGGTGAGCTTGGGGCGATCAACAACCGAATGGTGCATGCGATTAACGGCGTGCGCGACCGGCTTCGGGTATTGCTGGTCTCTGGTGTGCCCCATGCTGGCGAGCGCACATGGCGCAATCTTCTAAAGGCGGACCCATCGGTCGACCTCGTGCATTTCACTATTTTAAGGCCGCCGGAGAAACAGGATGGCACGCCGATCAGAGAGCTCTCCCTAATTGCGTTTCCGGTTCGTGAGTTGTTTGAGCTGAAACTTGACGAGTTTGATCTAATCATCTTCGATCGATATCGGCGTCGGGGCGCTTTACCTCAAAGCTATCTCGTGAATATCGCCGACTATGTTCGCAAGGGTGGCGCATTCCTGGAAGCCTCTGGACCTTCTTTCGCCGGTCGCTTAAGCCTCGCGATGTCGCCGCTTCGGGAGATACTACCGGCCACCCCGACGGGTAAGATCGTAGAGCGTGGTTTCCGTCCGAGGGTCACTGACACGGGTTACCGTCATCCGGTCACGGCGGGGCTCGCGCGCGGCGGTCGGCTGGACGAGACGGGCAAGCGCGTCGCGGATGCCGATTGGGGGCGTTGGTTCCGTCAAATCGATGCTAATCCCGACCGTGGCGTGGTGTTGATCGACGGCGCCGAAGAACGACCGATTTTGCTATTGGACCGGGTTGGTGAAGGACGGGTTGCGCATCTTCTCTCCGATCATATCTGGCTTTGGAGCCGTGGTTTCGAGGGTGGTGGCCCGCAAGCGGAGATGCTGCGCCGAACCGCGCATTGGCTGATGAAGGAACCCGAGCTTGAGGAGAATGACCTGAGCGCGGTGGTTCAGGGAACACGGATCGAGATAAAACGCCGGTCGTTGGAGGCGTCTCTTGGCCCGGTCACCATGACCAAGCCGGACGGCTCCACGCAAACGACCCCCTTGACCATCGGTGCCCCGGGTATTGGGTCAGCGGTATTCGAGACGGATCAAGTCGGCCTTCACGGGTTTACGGATGGCGACTTGATCCGGTTGGCCGCCGTGGGAGCGCTCAACCCGATTGAATATGCCGATCTCAGGACAACCGACACCAAACTTGGACCGATCGTCGAGGCTACGGGGGGTGGACTGCATTGGGTAGCCGAGGATGGGTTTCCGGGGCTGCGGCGAGTGCGCCCTGGTCGGGCGGTCGCCGGTCGGGATTGGATCGGTCTAAGGGCCAATGAGGATTACGTCGTGACCGGTGTGTCCCTGACCACGTTGATGCCGGATCTCTTGATGCTGCTGCTGGTCCTGGGCTTGGCAACCGTCGCCTGGCGCCGGGAGGGGGCCTGATTCGTTTAATTAATTCGTCATCACCGGGGGGTGATGGTCTCGTCCCAATAGGGCGTTCCGGCGCAGTGTTTGTTCAGGAAATCGATGAACACCCGAACTTTGACCGACAGGTTCCGGCTTTGCGGATAAATCGCATAAAGCCCGGGGGTGGCGGTTCGAATTCGGTTAGGGTTGGTTTCAACCTGCCATCACTTAGGCTTTCATAAAGTAGGAAACTTGGAAGTTGGGTTATTCCGGTTCTCTCTTCTGCCATGCGGGCCATGGCATCACCGTTATTCACTTGGATACGCCGGTTAATGCATACCCGATGCGAGCGATCCAGAACAGAAAAACGCCAGGCGCCGCCCGCCCAGACATAGCTGTAACTGATACAGGAATGGGTTTCTAATTCGGAAGGGTGACGTGGCTCGCCGTGACGTTCCAAATAGCCTGGGGAGGCGACGGTCAAAAGGCGAATATCCGACAGTCGGCGTTGCATCATACTCGAGGTCTCGAGCATGATGATCCTGAGCGCGGGATCATAGGCTTTGTCGATCAAATCGACAATCCGATCGTTCAAGGCCAACTCCACGTCCAACTCGGGATAGGCCCCGAGGAACGCCGAAATCGCCGACGCCAAATGCAAATGGCCTAACGACATCCCCGCGGTCAATCTGAGGACGCCCGTGGGCCGATAATGCAGCTCGCCGGCTTCCAACTCGGCAGCCTCGATTTCGGCGACGATCGACTGGCATCGCTCGAACAGTCGGGCGCCGGCGTTTGTAACGCTGAGACGCCGGGTCGGGCGATTCAAAAGCCGCATGCCGAGCCGTTCCTCAAGATCCGCCATCTGTTTGGAAACTGCGGGTTTGGAGAGGCCCAGGTCTTCGGCCGCCTGGAAGAAACTCTCGAATTCGACGGCTTTCGCGAAAATCGCCAAGCCGGTGATATTACCAATTTTCATCAGTGTTTCCTGTTGTAAACGGTATTTTGCGATTCGAGGTCATTATACCTTCGACCCGAGATGCAATCTACAGGCGGCCACGGTGAATGCCGGGATGGTAGACCGATGGCTCTAAAAGGATATGACATGATCCGGGTGGCTTCCTTCCGTAGTCTTGGCAGAATCGATATCGCCTGGCTTTCGGTGCGGCATCATTTCAGTTTCGGTCATTACCATGATCCTGAAAGGATGGGACATGGCGTCCTGCGCGTATGGAACGACAACACAATTCAGCCGGCTAGTGGCTTTGACCCGCATCCGCATCGCGACATGGAGATCATCACTTATGTTCGCGAGGGGGCGATTACCTATATCGACAAATTGGGTAATCGCGGCCGGACGGCAGCCGGCGATGTTCAGCATGCCGGAACCGGCATCGTGCACGCCGAATACAACCACGAGCCGGACGTCACGCGCATCTTCTAAATCTGGATCGCGCCAGACACAAACCGGATTGGGCGACCAAGGCCTTTCCCAGCACGTCTCTTGGCGAATCCGTGGTCCTCGCGTCCAGGCGTCCCGCGCATGCGGCGGCCGGAGGGCTGTCGATCCATCAGGATGCGGCCGTCTTGGGGGTCAGACTTGAGGTGGGGGCGTGGCTAACGCTTCCCTTTGATGCGAATCGACGAGGCTATCTCGTCGTTTCCAAGGGAAAGGTCGAGATTAACGGTACCGAGATGGGCGAGCGCGACGGCGCATAGATATCGGGAGAGGGCGTTTTGACGATATCATCGGTCGCCGAGAGCGAGTTGGTGTTGGTCGACGTCCCCTGACCGTATCCGCGGGCAAGAGAGCCAAAATAAGCGTCAGGGAACACGCTCGATCCGCAGCACATTGGTGGATCCAGGTGTTCCCATCGGCACGCCGGCGGTGATCACTATCTTGTCGCCGGACTTGGCGAATTCGTAGGATTTTGCTGTCTCCACCGCGCGCTTGACGACGGCGGAGAAACGTTCCTCGTTGTCGATATGCACGGCGTGCACGCCCCAGGCCATGGCGAGGCGGCGGGCGGTGCGTTCACTGGAGGTGACGCATAGCACGGGCACGCTGGGCCGTTCGCGAGATGCTCGCAGCGTTGTCGACCCGGAGGTTGTATAGGTGACGATGCATTTCGCGCTGATGGTCTCGGCCACCTGTCGCGCCGCGAGTGTGATCGCGTCGGAGACCGTCGCCTCTGGCAGTTCATGACTGGCCGCAGTGATTGCGTGATAGGTCTCGTGGGTTTCGACCTCGCGGATGATCCGGTTCATCATCTCAACCGCTTCGATGGGATAGTCGCCGGCGGCGGTCTCGGCCGATAACATCACCGCGTCAGCGGAATCGTACACCGCAGTCGCAACGTCGGAGGCTTCGGCCCGCGTGGGCGCTGGAGAATGCACCATCGAATCCAGCATCTGTGTGGCGACGACGACGGGTTTTCCTAGTTGGCGGCAGAGCTTGACGATCCGCTTTTGCAGCCCAGGTACTTTCTCGGGCGGTAATTCCACCCCAAGGTCTCCTCGGGCAACCATTACCGCGTCCGTCATCTCCACCAATTCGTCGAGGTGTTCAATCGCAGTGGGTTTTTCCAGCTTGATAAGAACCGCCGCGCGGCTGTTGATTAACCGCCGCGCTTCCGCGACATCCTCGGGGCGTTGTACGAAGGACAGCGCAATCCAATCGACACCTAGATCAAGTGCGAAACTCAGGTCAGCGCGGTCCTTCTCGCTGAGGGCAGACAGCCGGAGCAGAACCCCGGGCACATTGACTCCCTTACGGTTCGACAGTGTCCCGGCGGTTAGAACTTCGGTGTCGATCGTCTTGTATGTTACCTTTTTGATACGTAATCTAATCCGTCCGTCATCCAGCAACAAATCCGTACCAGGTTTGGCGGCCTCGAAGATTTCTGGATGTGGCAGCCGTACCCGGGCCTTGGTGCCGGGTTTGTCCTGAAGATCCAGGCGAAATTTGTCGCCAGCCTCCAGCTCTATCGACTCATCCTTGAAGGTCCCGATCCGAAGCTTGGGGCCTTGAAGGTCGGCCATGATGGCCATGGGGCGGCCGATTTTTAGCTCTAGTTTACGAATGATCCGGTAAATGGCTCGGTGGTCCGCGTGTGTCCCATGACTAAAATTCAGCCTGAACACATCGACTCCGGCCTTGAAAAGATCGGCGATTTTCGATTCAGTCGCGGTCGCCGGTCCGAGCGTGGCCACGATCTTAGTGCTTCTATAGCGTCGCATGACCGCAACTTACCTCGGATAATGTTACAAGTTAAAGCGTGGTGGTCCAATTCCTTGGGATCTTGGCGTTAAAACAGGTCACATCGTAGTAACCACAAAGGTAAAGGGCCGCAGTTTTGACGCTGCGACCCCCGAAACATGTTTTTGAATCAAGTCACTACGACAAAAGTGGCGCATGTTTGTCCAACAAACCGAGAACCGTGTCGCGATCTTCGGAAGGTAATGCGAGAATCGCCCGATCGATACCGGCTTGAGCATAATTTTCTAGGGTCTGAGCATCCGCCGGCGCGCCGAAGACGCTGACCTGTAGCGTCGACATGTCGCGTCCCGCCTCATCGGCCATGTTCTTGAGGCGATCCATGGCGACGGCAGGGTCGAAGCCACCGCGTCCGCGTGGGAACCACCCGTCGCAATAGTCGACTACCCGGCGCAGGGTGTAATCGGTTTCGCCACCCATCAGCAGCGGTGGGTGCGGTGCTTGGTGTGGTTTCGGGTAGGCCCAAGTCTTCTCGAAATTCACATGATCACCGTGGAACTCGGCTTCCTCCTCAGTCCAGAGGGCTTTCATCGCCATGACGTGCTCTTTCATCATTGCGAAGCGGGTCTTGTAGTTCGCGCCGTGATCTTCCATCTCCTCGACGTTCCAGCCGCCGCCCATGCCAAACACGAAACGTCCCTTGGACATCAAGTCGAGGCTGGCGATGGATTTTGCGGTGACGATCGGGTCGCGTTGTGGAACCAGACAGATGCCGGTGCCAACCTTGAGCTTGGTTGTTACCGCCGCCGCGTAGGCGAGCGAGACGAATGGGTCGAGGGTGTGGGAGTACTGTTTCGGAAGTTCACCACCACCGGGGAATGGTGACTTGCGGCTGGCCGGGATATGCGTGTGCTCCGGCACGAAGAGAGATTCGAAACCTCGGGACTCGAGTTCACGAGCCAGATCGTCCACTGGAATGCTGTAATCCGTATCGAAGATGAAAACGCCGATATCCATAATGCTTCTCCCGAGGGGTGTCGCCGCGATCTGCACGGCGCAACTAGCGCTATTAGACGGGAGCCGCCGGCGCCTGTCCATGCCCCGACGGCCATGAAATCGCATGGGTGCTTTGCTCTTGTCACGGGCACGCCGTAGCATTGCCTAATTTAGAAATAAAGGATGTCTTGTTTGGCTGGAGTTGAGTGATGACTATACGTGACAGCCTGGATCGTTTGCTGG
>JAPKDN010000823.1 GCA_028822575.1 Alphaproteobacteria bacterium
GAGCCATCTGGTGAAATCATGCGTCGCCGCCACTGTCGTTACCGGATCCGCCGGATCAACGCCAGCGATCGCCGACAACAGTGCCGCCGCATCGGCGACGCTTCTCGCCATCGGACCAGCCGTATCCTGGCTGTGGGAAATTGGAATGATCCCGGTACGTCCCACCAGCCCCACCGTGGGCTTGATCCCAACCAGGGAATTCATGGTCGACGGGCTTACCACCGAACCATCGGTCTCGGTCCCGATCGCCGCCGCGCAAAACCCTCGCGCCGCCGCCACGCCGGAGCCGGAACTGGAACCGCCGGGGGTTCGGTCGGTAAAATAAGCATTCCGCACCTGCCCGCCGCGGCTGGACCAGCCACTGGAAGATCGGGTGGAGCGAAAATTCGCCCATTCGGACAGATTGGTCTTCCCCAACAACACCGCGCCGGCGGCGCGCAACCGCGACGCGACATGGCTGTCCGCGGGTGCCCGGACACCATCCAATGCGAGAGATCCCGCCGAGGTCATCATCGCGTCACCAGTGGCGATATTGTCCTTCACCAGGACCGGGATGCCATGCAATGGGCCGCGTATCGTGCCAGCGGCACGTTCCCGATCGAGATCCGCGGCGATTTCGTCGGCATCGGGATTGAGAAAGGCGACGGCATTGAAATCATCGTCCTCGGCCTCAATCTTCGCGCGATACGCGGCGACGAGGTCGCTTGACCTTAGATCACCTTGTTCCAGGAAGCGCGAGAGGTCTGCGATCGAGGTTTCGGTCGGATCGGTCATGGGGATTATCTCCTGGCGAGACCAGCGGCCGAGATCTCGACGATTAAATGCCCGGCATCGCTGATCCTCGCCACGTCCCCGGGCAAGACCACCGTCGTGCTATCGGGGTCTTCAACGATCGCAGGTCCGGTCACGGTTGAGCCATCCGCCAAATCTTTCCGGGTCAGAATACGAGTTTCGACATAACCGCCGGCTTCGGGGAACCAAGCCATCCTGGAGCGCGGGCGGGCGCTCTCCACGACCTCATCGGGTCGTCCGATGCCTCGGTCATGCGTCGACGGAACCGCCGCGACCAATGTCCAATCCACGGCCTCGATCATCGCATCGGGGTCGAGGAATTTGTTCTTGCCCTCATAGGCCGTCTTGAAGGCTGACATCGCCGCGGCGGCATAACTCGCGTCTATCGGTCCGGCCGGCAAGTCCACATGCACTTCGAAACCCTGCCCGGCATAACGCATCTGGGCATAGCGTGACCAAACCGGCGCCGCATCGCCCCCAAGACGTGGAACATCCAAGAGGGCGCGCGCTTCCAGTCCTTGATAAACGTCGGCGATCGCCTCCGACATGTCGGTCTCCAGGCGCATCACCCTTGTCGCGGAAACGTCGATCCTGGGCTCGGCTTCCATTAGACCAATGGCCGAGCCCACACCGGCGCCATGCGGGACGATCAACTTCGGAATACCGATCGTGCGGGCCATCCGCGCGGCATGTAACGGGCCGGCGCCGCCAAAGGCGACCATTGCATAGCGTCTCGGGTCCCGGCCTTTTTCGACCGAGACGATGCGCATGGCGTTTTCCATATTCGCGGTAGCCACGAGATGCACGCCCCAGGCCGCCGCCCCTGCGTCCAAGCCCAGAGGGGCAGCGATCTCGGCGGCGATCCCGTCTCGCGCCGCGTCGGCGTCCAATGTCATGGCGCCAGCATTAAACCAGTCAGGCGCGATATAACCGAGTGCCACATTGGCATCGGTGATGGTCGGGCGCGCGCCTCCCAAGCCATAACAAATCGGTCCCGGATCGGCGCCAGCGCTTTCGGGCCCGACCACGATCATTCCCATTTCAACCCGGGCGATGGAGCCACCACCCGCGCCAATCTCGAGCAATTCCACCGATGGCACATTGATCGGAAGGCCGCTGCCTTTCTTGTAGCGAACATGCCCCACCTCGAAGGTGGGCATGATCGCTGGCGTTCCGCCATCAACCGCGCCGAGTTTTGCGGTGGTGCCCCCCATGTCGAAGGTAATTACGTGCTCCGTGCCTTCGCTCAAGCCCACGCTGGCGCCCATCAGGACCCCGGCGGCGGGTCCAGATTCTATTATGC
>JAPKDN010000824.1 GCA_028822575.1 Alphaproteobacteria bacterium
CAAGCTTCCACCTACTCCCGCTGTACGGCCGCCGAGGAACGTTTAGCCGCTACAAGGTTGAGCCAGGCATAGGCTTGGATCAGATCTGGGGCACTAAACTGTTTTTCACCGTTGGGTCATGCTGTGTTCTCTCCAGAAGAACTTGCTCCTTCCAGTATAAGAATGAACGCTGCAGGGTACTACTTTAGCGAGTTTAGGATTTTCTTAAAACAATCTATAATTTTTCTGTATTTTTTATCCATTGCTCAAAATGAGAGAAAAAACGGTGAAAATCGGATTCATCGGGCTCGGCACTCTCGGCACGGCCATGGCTCAACGGGTCATGAGCCTTGGCCATGAGGTCATAGGATTTAATCGGTCGCCCACGAAAGCCGCTGCTCTAGCCGACGCCGGCCTTCAACAGGCAGCCACCGTCGAAGCCGTGTGCACCGCATACATTGTGTTAAGTGTTCTCCTCGATAACGCCTGCAGTGCAGGAGGTGCTAGTGGACGGGTTCCCGTTTCGTGACAACCCGACAGCCACCCATGTCTTGGTGAGCACGATTAGCGTCCCGCTGGCGCGCGACTTGGCACGCCTTCACGCCGAACAGGGCCAGGCGTTCGTCTCGGCACCGGTGTTCGGCCACCCCGACAACATTCACGCGGCCAACGCCGTCATCGCGGTCAGCGGCGCGCCCGAAGCCATCACACGCTGTCATGACGTGCTCGCGAGTTTTGGTAAAGTCGCGGTCATTGGATCCGATCCGGGCGCTGCCAACGCCGTGAAGATGGCCGGCAATTTCTTGATGGCCTCCGCCGTGCAAAGTTTGCGTGAAGCCCTATCCCTTGCCGAAGCAGCCGGTGGTGATCGGCAACAATTCATCGACATCGTGACCAGTGCCCTATTTCCGACACCGTTCTACGAGCGCTTCGGTGGCCTGTTGGCGGCGCAAGGGGGCAACGCGCCAGCGCTCAATCCGTTCGCCAACTCGGCGCGGCTCATCGCCCAAACGAGCCGAGACCTGTCGGTTGCGACGCTGCTGGCCGATGCACTGGCGAGCGCTTTGGATCACCCAATCAAGTGAGGTTCCTTGCAGCAGCGCTGCTCGCGACCGTCCTTTCAGGGGCCGCGGCCCACGCGGAGTCCGAACCGCGCCTCGATTGCGGGGCCGGTGCTGCGACGCCCACGCAACACGCCACGGTTGAGATTTGGTTCGGCAGTGACCTCAGGGATTGGGCGCCGCCAACGTGCACGGGATGGCCGGCTCGGCCCTTCACGGTGTTGGTAGAGGCAATTGGTGACACGGCGCTGACAGGTGGGCCTTCCGCCATACTGGCGCGGCTAGCACGGATCAGCGATCTCACGACCATTCGCTATTGGTCGACAACGCGGGAACGGTGGCGCGATTTGATCCCCGACGCGACCGCTCTGAGTGGCCCCGATCCGGCGCACCGGAGAACCGACTTTGATGAAGCCGACCTGCGCGCCGGCACGATCTTTTTCTGGCAGGAAGAAAACACGCCGTTAGGGGCAGTGACATATCGCATGTCCGCCCGCATCGTTGACGCGCAGACCGTGGTGGTGGAGATCAACAATGCGCTGCCGGCGCGCGCCGCACTCTTTGCGTCAGTACCGCCCGGCCACCATGAATTCTTCTATCTCTTTCGCCGGCACGACAACGAGATATGGTCTCTTTATGGGTTGATGCGAAGCGGGAGCGGACCACGCCTCGTCGCGCGTGCGGGCCGCAAGTCGTATGGCAACCGAGCGGTCGCCTTATTCCGCTATCTAGCGGGAGAACGCACCGACGGGGCGCCACCGCTGTTCCCCTAAACGAAAATCGGCCGGGGTCTCCCCCGACCGACAATTAAGTTTTTTGAAACAACGCGTTAGAACGAAATAACCACGCGCCGGTTGAAGACCGAAGCCACACCGTCCTGTGTCGGATTGGCGGGTTGCGCTTCACCGAAGAACTCGGCGGATACCGAACTAGCTAAAATGCCGTGCGACACCAAAGCTCGTACCACCGCGGTAGCGCGACGATCCGAAAGTTTCGCGTTAGAGCGAATGTCACCAGCGCGATCGGTATGACCGACCACCAAGATCTTTGTC
>JAPKDN010000825.1 GCA_028822575.1 Alphaproteobacteria bacterium
TAGACCTTGCCCGAGCCGCCTTCTTCGGCCGGGGTGCCGTAGAGCCGCACCCGGCCGGGAGTGCCGGTCGCTTCAAGCCAATTGCGGATCGCGATCGCCGCGCTGAGCGAACCCGCGCCGAACAAAATGTGCCCGCAGGCGTGCCCCCCAAGGTCGCCTTCAGCACGATGGTCCGAACGGCCCCCGAGCCACTGCGATGCAACGTCCAAGGCAAATCTGGCATTGCAATGACAATCACGACCCCCGCCCTTGTTCCTATCTTTAAATTCGGCCCGCCTATAACCATTCGATGTTTCGCGAAAGGCTATTGGACCACACGGTTCACCGTTCTCGCCGGCAGTAAAAAGCCACTTTTGACGCGAACCTTGAACGGTGAGAAAATCACACCAGCAAACGCTCCCATTCGAGGCAAGGACGTAGGGCCAGGTGGTGAATTCCCTCGCGAGGTGCTTGTCATCATGCGGCGCGACACGTTCAATTCCGCCGCTGAACGAGATGCTTACTACGCTGAGCAACTGAACCTAGTAGAGCGAAATTGGGTGACCCTTGTGGAGCAAGGCCAGGCCGAATGCGACAGCGGCGCGGTTTCGCAGAAGGGCCGAACCGCCGTCACGCTTCCCTCGGTTTGTCGGGAGGGCTTAAGGCGCTTAAAAGCCATGAAAGGGAGTGAATTACAGCTTGTTGAGCAACAACGCCGACGCTCAAGGATACCCTAAACGCGCAACGCTTACCGGGTACGAGATCGCAAGCCATCACCTATCCGCAACCGATGGGGTGTCCGACCTTGCTTTGAGCCGCTGCGTCCGGCATTTTCCCTCTCAATCATGAATTGGGTCGGCCACCAGTCGGCGGCATGCGTAACTCGGGGGAGCGTAACGCGTGAAAATCGGTATAGTCAGGGAACGGCGTCCCTATGAAAATCGGGTCGCGGCAACGCCTGACACAATCAAAAAATTCTTGGCGATCGGCCTGGAGGTCACCGTCGAAAGCGGGGCTGGGATCAGGGCCGCGATCACAGACCCAAGCTATTTAGCGGCTGGAGCCAAGATCGTCAAAACTCCCGCCGAAGCATTGGGCGACGCGGACATCGTTCTTAAAGTACAAAAGCCGATTGGTCCGGGCGCCCCTGTAAAGGGCGAAGCCGACGAAGTAGCTATGATTAAGGATGGCGCGACCCTAGTCTGTCTTATGGAACCCTATCGGGACCGCGAGCTTTTCGATGCCGTCGCGGCACGAGGGCTATCCTGTTTCGCGATGGAATTAGTCCCGCGCATCAGTCGAGCCCAATCGATGGATGTTCTATCCTCCCAATCGAATTTATCCGGATATAAAGCGGTGATCGAAGCCGGGGCCGCGTTTGGTCGGGCATTCCCCATGATGATGACTGCAGCCGGCACCGTGCCTCCGGCGAAATGTCTTATCATGGGCGCGGGCGTCGCCGGCCTTCAGGCAATCGCGACGGCCCGACGCCTTGGCTCAGTTGTTTCCGCAACAGATGTTCGCCCCGCCGCTAAGGAGCAGGTTGAAAGTCTCGGTGCCAGCTTCGTCGCCGTCGAGGACGACGAGTTCCGACAGGCAGAGACTGCGGGCGGCTACGCCAAGGAAATGAGCCATAGTTATAAAAAAAAGCAGGAGGAGTTGATCGCCACGACGATCGCCAAACAGGCTATCATCGTTTGCACGGCGCTGATTCCAGGCCGCGCGGCGCCCATCTTGGTGACCGAGGATATGGTGAAGACGATGAAACCGGGCTCGATAATCGTCGATCTAGCTGTTGAACAAGGTGGCAACTGCCCACTTTCAAAATATGGAAAGACGGTAGTCAAACATGGGGTAACCCTTATCGGGCACGCCAACATGCCAAGTCGCGTCGCGATCGATGCCTCCGCACTCTACGCCAAGAACCTCCTGAGTTTCGTGACACCGCTGATGACGTCCGAAGGCGATGCGATGTCCATCGATCTCGAGGATGAAATAGTGAGCGGCACACTGGTCACCAATCAAGGCAAGATAGTGCATGCGGCGGTGGAGGACATCGCGGATTTGGCAAGTGAACCAAAGAACGCGGCGGCCAAAAATAGGTCGGGCTAAG
>JAPKDN010000826.1 GCA_028822575.1 Alphaproteobacteria bacterium
ATGCTGGCCTGTGGGATGGAGGCGCGCGGCGTGATGGCCGAGCTGACCGGGCGTGCCGGTGGCTATTCCAAGGGCAAGGGCGGCAGCATGCACATGTTCAGCCGCGAGAAGAATTTTTTTGGTGGCCACGGCATCGTCGCAGCCCAGGTGCCGATAGGTACAGGATTGGCATTTTCCCACAAGTACAAGGGAGAGAACGCGGTCTGCCTGACCTATCTGGGTGATGGCGCGGCCAATCAAGGCCAGGTTTATGAAAGCTTTAACATGGCGGCGCTTTGGGATCTTCCCTGCGTGTATGTCATCGAGAACAATAAATATGCCATGGGAACATCGGTTAACCGCGGCGCGGCCGGCACGTCGCTCGCTCAGCGCGGCGAGGCATATGGGATTCCGGGGGTCGAGGTCAACGGGATGGATGTGCTGGCAGTCAAGGCAGCGGGCGAAAAGGCTTTTGCCCACGCTACCTCAGGCAAGGGCCCGTGCATACTGGAGATGAAGACCTATCGCTATAGAGGCCATTCGATGTCGGACCCGGCCAAGTACCGGACCAAGGACGAGGTTAATCGGATGCGCCAGGAGCATGATCCGATCGACAACGTGCGGGCCCGGTTGGCCGAGGCGGGGGTGAGCGACGATGAGCTCAAGGCCATGGACCGCAACGTCCGCGGGGTTGTGACCGAGGCGGCTGATTTCGCCCAGTCGAGTCCAGAGCCGGATCTGGCGGAGCTCTACACGGATATCCTTCTCGAGGCTTGACCCTCGGATAGTATCGACGGCGGATGGCCGGAGCCAAAAGGCGCCCGTGTCACCATCCGCCGGATCAAGGGGACTTGGAATGCCAATCCAAATTTTAATGCCGGCCCTTTCGCCGACCATGACCGAAGGCACGCTTACCAAATGGATGAAGGCCGAGGGTGACGTCGTCGCTCCCGGAGACGTGCTTGCCGAGATTGAGACCGACAAGGCGACCATGGAAGTCGAAGCGGTCGACGAAGGGACCATGGGCCGTATCCTGGTGGCCGATGGAACCGAGAATGTTGCGGTGAACACGCCGATCGCTTTGCTGCTGGAGCATGGCGAGGACGCGAGCGTTCTAGATGGTGCCTCGTCGCTTGCCGCGGCTCCGGCGCCGGCCGTGGCGCCTGATGCTGTTGCATCACCGATTCCCGCTCTCGCGGCCCCGGCGGTCGCGGTCATGGATGTCGATGAGGAGCGTTTCTTCGCCGAAACCAAGAGCCAGACCGTCCGCGACGCTCTGCGCGACGCGATGGCCGAGGAAATGCGCCGTGACGAGATGGTCTTTGTGATGGGCGAGGAGGTCGCTGAATATCAAGGCGCCTATAAGGTCACCCAGGGCCTGTTGCAAGAGTTTGGCGATCGTAGGGTGATCGACACGCCGATTACGGAAAACGGTTTCGCCGGCCTTGGTGTCGGTGCGGCGTTCGGTGATTTAAAGCCGGTGGTTGAGTTCATGACCTTCAACTTCGCCATGCAGGCAATGGATCACATCATCAATTCTGCCGCCAAGACGCTTTACATGTCCGGCGGCCAGATGGGCTGTCCGATCGTTTTCCGTGGCCCCAATGGGGCAGCTTCGCGGGTGGCCGCGCAGCATTCCCAGGACTACACTAGTTGGTACGCCCATTGTCCCGGCCTGAAAGTGGTCGCCCCCTGGTCGGCGGCCGACGCCAAGGGCCTTTTGAAGGCGGCGATCCGGGATCCGAACCCGGTGATCATACTGGAGAACGAGGTCCTTTACGGCCAAAGCTTCGATGTTCCGACCGATCCGGACTTCACGGTGCCGATCGGCAAGGCCAAGATCGTACGAGCCGGTACGGATGTGACGATAACCGCGTTCTCGATCATGGTGGGCAAGTCGCTTGAAGCTGCGGAAATTCTAGCCGCCGAGGGCATCAGTGCCGAGGTGATCGATCTTAGGACCATCCGTCCGTTGGACGTCGCCACGATCGCGGAATCGGTTAAGCGCACCAACCGGATCGTCTCTGTGGAAGAGGGTTGGCCTACCTGTGGCATGGGCTCGGAGATAGCCGCGTTGGTCATGGAGCAAGCCTTTGACTATCTGGACGCACC
>JAPKDN010000827.1 GCA_028822575.1 Alphaproteobacteria bacterium
GGTCGTGATTTGTGCCGGCACCATCAACTCACCGCAACTGTTGGAACTTTCCGGCATTGGCCAGGCGGAACGGCTAAAGGCCTTGGGTATCGAGGTCCAACATGACCTGCCGGGGGTTGGAGAGAATTTGCGAGATCACTACGCCCCCAGGACCCGTTGGCATATCGCGGCCCCGGGCGTGACCTACAACGACCGCGCGCGCGGATTGGGATTGGCGTGGCTGGCTTTGCGGTATCTGTTCACACAAAAGGGTCTGCTGGGCATTCCCATCGCACCGCTCAGAGCCTTCGTGAAATCTCGAGAGGGGTTGGAAGACCCAGACGTGCTGCTTGGCTGGGTGCCACTACTGAATGACCCGGGGCCAAAAATTTCCAAAACCCCCGGCGTCACCTGTTACGCCCATGTGATGCGCCCGGAAAGCACCGGCACCATTCACCTGACCTCCTCTAATCCCACTACGGCACCGGCGATCCGGTTCAATTTCCTCTCCAGTCCGTCGGATGTGGAAATCACCATCAAGGCGGTTCGTATCGCGCGCGCGGTGATGACCGCGCCGGCGATGAAGGATCTTGGGGCAACCGAGCTTCAACCGGGGCCAGACTTGACCACAGATGACGAAATTCTAGGATGGGTGAAAGAGGTCGGCGAGACCACCTATCACCCCGTCGGCACTTGCAAAATGGGTTCCGACCCAATGGCTGTCGTAGACAACGAACTGAAAGTTCATGGCATCGAAGGCCTCCGAGTGGCTGACGCCTCGATCATGCCGACCCAGATCTCCGGGAACACCAATGCGCCCTCGATCATGATCGGTGAAAAGTGCGCTAGCATGGTGCTGACCTCAGCGGGTTAACCCATCAGCAATGGAAAAAGCAGTATGGCAAAGCGCTTTGATGTTGAAATTGAAGACCTTGAATAGGCTAATTCCGACGGGACACCGCCACTCGCCAGACTATACAAACTCAGAGGCGCTGGCCCCTTCCCCGGTGTCGCCGAAATGTATGGCGGCGCCTGGACATCGAATGACCGACTGACCAATACCACCATTCACCAGCCCCTCGCCGAGAGTGGGGCGGTGGTAATGGCGATTGATTTTCGGATGCCGCCGAAGGGGATGTACCCAGCCTCTTTGAAGGACCTCAACGCGGCGGTACGGTGGCTGAAGACAAATGACGAAAACTACGGCACGCGCGCCGACCTCGTGGGTTTTCTTGGCACTTCCAGCGGCGGGCATCAGGCGATGTTGAGCGCGCTATGCCCAAACGAAACACTTTATCTGCCCGATGGAACCAGGACCACGGTGCCGGATGCAAAGGTCGCTTTCGTAGCCCTCTGTTGGTCCGTGCTCGATCCCTTGGCGCGGCACCGCATGGTCACGGACAAGGGCATCCAAAGACTTATCGATGCCCATCACGATTATTGGCCTTCCGTCGAGGCGATGGCCGAGGGCAACCCCCAATTGACCATTGAGCGAGATGCAAACACGGAACGGCCACCAGTATTAGTGATTCAGGGAACCCGGGATGACAATCTGACACCCGACATGGCCGATAATTTCGCGAATGCTTATCACGCAGCGGCGGGTGAAATCACGCTGGAAAAATTCGAGAGCCAGCCACACGCCTTCATTGAAAAGGACCCGACATCCGAGGCGTCATTGCGCGCGATCGAGATGATCAAGGCGTTCGTCCACGCACGGTCTATTTCCTAAAAATAGCGCGTCCCCGTCCAAATACGGGCTACACGCTCGAGCGTATTCAGGCGTGCGAGATAGCGGAGCACGAGCCAATTCTTAAGTTAATTTTCGGTTACTCGTCACTCCTATCGTTTACAGATGTGATTCCCAATTTTCGCCAGAGATGCGGAAAAATTGAAAACGGAGCATTTTATATATTTTTAAAAATTATTTATTAACAGTATACTATTTTACTTTATTAAACTTATATTTTAGTAAAATTCATCGCTCGCCATACCCGTTCTGGCGTCGCAACGCCGTCAAAATGTGTAACACCAAACGGGGTTAGAGCGTCGACAATAGCGTTTGCGATTGCTGGTGGCCCGGCGATCACGCCGGCCTCACCGCAGCCTTTC
>JAPKDN010000828.1 GCA_028822575.1 Alphaproteobacteria bacterium
TCTCGGTGGCTGATCCGACAACGCTATTCAACGCGTTTGGTTTGATCCCCTGGACACCGCCAGAATTCATGCTGATTGGTGCTTGGCCGGTATTCATGGGCCTGACGATGTGGTTGCAGCAACGCCTCAATCCACAACCGACGGACCCCGTGCAGGCTAAGATTTTCATGTTCCTGCCATTGTTCTTCACTTTTCTGCTTGGAACTTTCCCGGCTGGGTTGGTGATTTATTGGACTTGGAACAATCTGCTGTCAATCGCCCAGCAGAAGTTGATCATGTTCCGCATGGGCGTGAAATAAAGCGTCCGTATGGATAGCCCGGACATCAACGCAACCGAGCTGGAAACCGGATACTCCGAGGATGAGTTGGAGCGGGGCAGGCTTTTGTTCGCCCTCGAATGCACCTTTGTCATGGGTGCCGCGAACCTGGATCAGCTCCCGGAGGCAGATCTACCGGAGATCGCTTTCGCCGGCCGTTCGAATGTCGGAAAATCCAGTCTGGTCAACGCCCTGACCGGGCGCAAAACACTGGCGCGCACCTCGAACACGCCGGGCCGAACCCAACAATTGAACTTCTTCAATCTGGGACAACGACTGACGCTCGTCGATCTGCCGGGGTATGGGTACGCCAAGGTCTCGAAAACCCAGGTCGAGGCCTGGACCCGAGTCTTGAAAGCCTTCCTGCGCGGCCGGGTTACTCTGAGGCGGGCTTGTTTGCTGGTCGATTCTCGGCATGGGATTAAGGACCTTGACCGCGAGATGATGGATATGTTGGACGAAGCTGCGGTGGTATACCAGATCGTGTTGACCAAGGTCGACAAATTGAAGAAGGGTGAGCTCGAGGTTCGCGAGGGAGAGGTGACTGCGGAATTGGCGACACGCGCCGCAGGCTTCCCCGTCCTCGCCCTTACCAGTTCAGAAAAGGCCGTCGGTATCGCTGAAATGCGCGCTGGTCTGGCGGAGCTCGCGACATGGTGAAGCCCGCCGAATTCACATGGAAAGTCCTGAGTGGCGGGCCGGAACAACGGGAGTATGTCCGATGAGCCCATCCGACGCCGAGGCACGCGCCGATTGGCTTGAAAAAGCCGATATCCTAACCGACGCGCTACCCTTCATGCGCCGCTACAGCGGGCGCACCGTGGTGGTCAAGTTCGGTGGTCATGCCATGGGCGATCCGGAGCTGTTCAAGTCTTTCGCGGCCGACATGGTGCTACTGAAACAGGTCGGGTCTAACCCGCTCGTGGTGCATGGCGGCGGCCCACAGATAGGCGACATGCTGAAGCGTATGGCGATTAAAAGTGAATTCATCGACGGTTTGCGGGTCACCGACAAGGCGACGGTGGAAATCGTTGAGATGGTTCTGGCCGGATCGGTCAACAAATCCATTGCCGCCGCGATAAACGACGCCGGGGGCCGGGCTGTCGGAATTTCTGGCAAAGACGCCAACCTGATCAAGGTCAACAAACTGACCCGGACCAAGATTGATCCCGACAAGCATATAGAGAAGATCGTCGATTTGGGCTTCGTCGGCGATCCAAGCGAGGTCGATGTTTCGCTGTTGGACACGCTTACGGCTGGTGGGCTAATTCCGGTAATAGCGCCGGTTGGTTTTGGCGATGACGGCGAGACCTACAATATCAACGCCGATACTGCGGCTGGCGCCATCGCCGGTGCCGCCGACGCGAAACGGATGCTCATGCTAACCGATGTCGAAGGCGTGCTGGATTCTGCGGGAACGTTGATTCAGGAATTATCGATATCCCAGGCGCATGCGCTGATCGCCAATGGAACGATCAACGGCGGTATGATCCCCAAAGTCGAAAACTGCATAGACGCAGTTCAACGCGGGGCTGGGGCGGCGGTGATCCTGGACGGTCGGGTGCCGCACGCGGTGCTGTTGGAGTTGTTCACCTCGCAAGGGCACGGAACGATCATCCGCGCCTAGAGGGCTAGTCGGCTCTAACCGCTATCGGACGAGATCGATCTTCCAGACCTTATCATCGTCCAGCAGGGGGAATCGCCCGTTTGGATCAGGTCGAATGGCATTGCTCGTCGTCAAAACCCCCAACCTGAGTTGCAGTTGCAACGCGG
>JAPKDN010000829.1 GCA_028822575.1 Alphaproteobacteria bacterium
CTGCGCGTCCTCGTCCGATGGCAAGCCCACCATATCCAAGGCACGTTTGGCGGCATCGAAAGCCTCGGCCCGGGAACCGATGCCGTCTTGGCCGAAATACCCGGCGATGACGGCATTTTCAAGGATCGACAACCGCTTGATCGGTCGGGGGATCTGAAAAGTACGTCCAATGCCAAGATGACAGACCTTGTTCGGCAGCTTGCCGCCAATCTCTTGGCCATTGAAGCGAATGGAGCCGCCGGTCGGTTTCAGCGCGCCCGAGACCATATTGAAGATCGTGCTCTTACCGGACCCGTTTGGACCAATAAGCCCTAGGATCTCCCCCTTGTCCACTTTGAAGGACACGCTATTGACTGCGGTAAAGCCGCCGAAGCGCTTAACAAGCCCTTCGACGGCGAGTATCGGTTCGGCCATGGAGACTACCCATTCCTTGTTAGTAGGGTCGTCATGGCCGACCGGTTACTCATTTGAAATACCACGCTTGTTACTTCGAATAAGGCGAGGATTTCGGAAGTGGCATAACCGGATCAACGGTCTGCAGCGCCTTCGGCCAGGCGATCTTCGCCTCACCATCGATGTACTGCACGACCACGGGGAAAGCCCGTTCGTTCTGGCCGGACATATCCGCGCCCTGAGGTTGGAACTTCACACCATACCCCATTAGCGTGCCACCCACTGGGATGTCGAGCTCAGCCGCAGCCTTGCGCAATGCCTCGGTGTTAATGCCCCCATATTTCTTGATCGCGTTCGGCATCACCTGGTCGAAGAAGGTGAAGGTGTTGCTGGCGGACATGCCGACATGCGCCGACATGGTTTTCACGTCTGGCTGGGCCTTCTTGTACTCTTCGCCAACCATTTTGGTGACCTCGCCTAGGCCCGGCTGCAAGGTCTTGGGATCAATCAGCCAAATCGACACCGGATCGACGTTGTAGATATAATTGGCGTCGTCACCGAATGCCTCATACAGCTTGTCCGGAACACCGTAACCGGCACCGTGACCAATCAACGCCTTCCAGCGCAGACCTAGCTCGCGGCTCTGACGCAGGAACAAGGTGATGTCCGGGTTGTAGCCGGTGTGGAGGATAACGTCCGGGCGAGCTCGCTTCAGCTTGGTGACAAGAGAGGAAAGATCCGGCGCCGTTGCGGCATAGCCTTCCTTGAGAACAACATTAAAGCCGTGTTTCTTTGAACCGGCCTCGTTACCACCAGCGACGCCGCTGCCATAGGGGCCATCCTCGTGGATGATTGCTACCTTCAGGTCCTTGGGATCAATACCCAGTTTTTCCTTCGCATACGCAGCCACGAAATCCGGCGAGGTGGTGCCGAACATGCCACCATGCGGCTGAATACGGAACACATTCTTCAGGTTCCGGCCTTTTAGCACCGCCGGTGAGATGCAGGTGGTGATCCACATGAATTTCTTAAGTGCGTCGACCTTGGCGGCAACCGGGACGCACTGCGCGCTGGAATAAAAGCCGAGCAACATGTCTACTTTTTCCTGCTCGATCAGACGAATCGCCTCGTTGATCGCGATCTCCGGCTTGGATTGGGCATCTGAATAGATCGCGTTGATCTTGTACCCCTCGACCCCACCCTTGGAGTTGAAGTAGTCGATCATGATCTTGGCGCCGAGCGCTTGCAGGGACGATCCGCCAGCCGCCAACGGCCCGGTATAATCGTATATCACGCCAATCTTGATTTCCTTAGCTTGTGCCTGTGCCGACAACGTCAATGCCGCCACCGTGGCGATCCCAAGGCCGAGACCTTTAAGAGTCTTTTTGAAAGACATGGTTGATACCTCCCTGTGATTATTTGCTTAGTTATCCTGATGGTCACCCAGATAACGGCGCGTCACAACCCCCATATTCCCACGACCCTTAGAAACCGATTAGGTCGGGATGCTTGGGCTGGATCATCTCCTATTGGTCCAAACGAAGAGCAGAGTAGCCGTTGTTCCAAAAAACCCGTTCCACTTTCATCTCGCAAATCATAGCATGCAGATCACCGCACAGCTCGAAAGTGACGCCATTAAGATGGACTCTCGGCGAGAGAGCTGACGATCTAATCCGGGTACCTCAACAAAAAACC